>NZ_JBFUGN010000018.1:0-20438 GCF_056402895.1 Rhizobacter sp. P3_B12
GACCCGCACCGAGCAGTTCCGGACCGACACCACCGCGCTGGTGACCAGCTACCAGGAGAAGGTGACAGCGGCCGGCGGTGACGCGAGCAGCATCACGCCCTGGGGCAGCCATGGCGGCAAGCAGCACGCCCGCAAGACGGTCTACGACGTGACCGGCACGCAAGCCGCCGACGGCAGCCTGACACTGAAGCTGACGGCCGGCAGCACGGTGCTCACCGGCACCGGCACGCTGGCGGCCGACGGCAACCTGTCGGGCACGCTGGCCGGCCCGGCGAGCGACGACACCGGCACGTGGCAGGCCACCGCGCTGTTCAAGCCGACGCCGACCCCGCCGTCGCCACCGGCTTCGTCGGCGAGCAGCTCGACGAACTGATCAGTCTTCCTCCGGGACGAGCGAGATCCGGCGCTCGGCCCGCAGGACGGCCTCCAGCCGGGAGGCCGCCTTCGCGACCTCTTGCGCGAGACGCTGGATCGCTGCACGCCGCCTGGCGAAGCGCAGCGACCACATCGGCCGGTCGAAGCCCACGAAGGCGGTCCACTTCATCGACGCGCCGTCGGGGACGAACGCGGCCCGCTGCGCTTCACTCATCTTGCCGAGAAGGTCCGGCAACCACACGTTGCCGCAGCCGATCCACAGCAGTCCGTCGCTGCGGTCGAGCATCACGCACCAGCCCCAGTCCTCGGTGATCACGTCTTCCGGCGTGTAGTCGAGCTCGGTGAACCGCGCCTTGATCCAGGCGGCCAACTCGCGGCCGTAGCAGTGCGGATTCGTCTGCTCGTCTTCGTGGGGGTCGATACGGAACAGGTCGGAGCGGAACCAGAACTGGTGGTCGTCGTGCATGCGGTGCCCGTTCCTACGCCAGCCGCTCGGCGTGCTGCGGCAGCCCGTCGTGGATCTCGAACCACTCGGCCTTGGAGCCGACGAAGATGTGGGCCGACGGCGCCTGCGGCAGCGGCGTGTTCAGGCTGCCGACGCGCAGCCGGACCACGTCGGGCGCGGAGTCGCGCCGGCTCAGGATCGGCGAGCCGCACTCGGCGCAGAACACGCGGTGGATGCCTTCGGCGGTGCTGAAGATCTTCAGCGCGGCCTCGCCCGCGACGAAGCGCAGGTCTTTCGCTGCGACCGGCGCGGTCACCGCGAAGGCCGCGCCATTCGCCTTGCGGCAGCGCGAACAGTGGCAGTAGACGGCCGCGCCGATCGGGCCGTCGATCTCGTAGTGGATGGTGCCGCAGAGGCAGGTGCCGGTGTGCAAGGTGGGCTCCGTCGGGGTGGAGTCGAAACTGTAGCCGGCCGGATCGCCGCCCTACGCGAGCGGCAGGGCCTGCCGCACATGCGCCCCGAAGGCCGACACCAGCGCCGACGGCTGCTCGCGGTCGAACGCCAGCGCGATGCCGACCGTCGGCAGCACCGGCAGCCCGGCATCGGCCGGCAGCACCTGCAGGTCGTCGGGCACGGCGGTCTGCGTCAGCACCGTGATGGCCTGGCCCGACCGCACCATCGCGACCAGCCCGGCCAGGCTGCTGCTCGCGCAGGCCAGCCGGTAGGCCCGGCCCGCGGCATCGAGCGCCTGCCGCGGCGCCTGGTGGTCGAACGCATCCGGCGCGCCGAGCGCAAGCGGCAGCGGGTCGAGCGATGCGGCATTGCCGCCGCGCTGCCCCACCCACACCAGCGGCTCGCGGCGGATCACGTCGCTGCCCTCCACGTGACCTGTCACCGACACCAGCGCGAGGTCGATCGCATGCCGCGCCAGCAGTTCGCGCAGGCGCGGCGTCGGCGCGCACACCACCTCCAGCTGCACGCGTGGGTTCAGGCTGGCGAAGCCACGCAGCAGGTGCGGCAGGAACACCACTGCATAGTCGTCCGGGCAGCCGAAGCGCAGCACGCCCGAGAGCTGCTCGCCGCGCAGCTCGGCGAGCGTCTCGTCGTGCAGCGCGAGCAGCTGCCTCGCGTGCGCCAGCAGCCGCTCGCCGGCCGCGGTGAGCGTGACGCCGCGCCCGGTGCGAAACAGCAGCGGCTGCTCGACCACGCCTTCCAGCCGCTGCATCTGCATGCTGAGCGCCGACTGCGTGCGCCCGACGCGCGCGGCCGCCTGGCCCAGCACGCCGGTCTCGGCGATGGCGACGAAGCTGCGCAGCAGGTCGATGTCGAGTGACTGGCCCACGGTATGAATTCTCCTGATGGCTCGTTCCAAAACTATTCGCTTCACGAAGCGCCCGCCGGTGCGCAAGATGCCACAACTCCACCACGAGGCCATCACCATCATGAGCAGGAACGACGACCCGCAGTTCTGGCAGCAGGCGCGCCAGCACCTGATCCGCTATGGCGGCAGCTTCGAGCCGCTGATCATCGAGCGCGCGAAGGGCAGCTTCGTGTACGACGCCGACGGCCGGGCGATCCTCGATTTCACGTCGGGGCAGATGAGCGCGGTGCTCGGGCACTCGCACCCGGACATCGCCGCGGTCGTCACCGAGCAGATCCATTCGCTCGATCACCTGTTCAGCGGGATGCTGTCGCGCCCGGTCGTGGCACTCGCGGCGAAGATCGCACAGCACGCACCGCCCGGATTGGAACGCTGCCTGCTGCTGAGCACCGGGGCCGAATCCAACGAGGCCGCGCTGCGCATGGCCAAGCTGGTGACCGGCGGGCACGAGGTGGTGGGCTTCACGCAGTCATGGCACGGCATGACGGGGGCCGCGGCGTCGGCCACCTACAGCGCCGGCCGCAAGGGCTACGGGCCGGCCTCGGTCGGCTCGATGGCCATTCCGGCACCGAATGCGTACCGGCCGCGCTTCACCCACCCCGATGGCACGCTCGACTGGCGCCGCGAGCTCGACGACGGCTTCGAGCAGGTCGATCGCCAATCCACCGGCGCGCTGGCGGCCTTCATCGCCGAGCCGATCCTCAGCAGCGGCGGCATCCTCGAGCTGCCGCCGGGCTACATGGCGGCGCTGAAGCAGAAGTGCGTCGAGCGCGGCATGCTGCTGATCCTCGACGAGGCGCAGACCGGCGTCGGCCGCACCGGGCTGATGTTCGCGTGCGAGCGCGACGGCGTGGCGCCCGACATCCTGACGCTGTCGAAGACGCTGGGCGCCGGGCTGCCGCTGGCTGCCATGGTGACCACCGCGGCGATCGAGGAGGAAGCCCATGCGCGCGGCTTCCTGTTCTACACGACGCACGTGTCCGATCCGCTGCCGGCGGCGGTCGGGCTGAAGGTGCTGGAGGTGGTGGAGCGCGACGGCCTGGTCGAGCGCGCCCGCGTGGCCGGCGAGCGGCTCGCGCACGGGCTGCGGCGGCTGCAGTCGCGGCACGAATGCATCGGCGATGTGCGCGGCCGCGGCCTGCTGCTCGGGTTGGAGGTGGTCAAGAGCCGCGACACGAAGGAGCCGGCCTTCGAGCTCGGCGAGGCGATCACGCGCGAGTGCATGAAGCTCGGGCTCAGCATGAACATCGTCAAGCTGCCGGCGATGGGCGGCGTGTTCCGCGTGGCGCCGCCGCTGACGGTGAGCGACGGCGAGATCGACCTGGGGCTGGAGTTGCTGGACCGGGCGATCGGGTTCGCGGTCAGGCGCTGAAGTACCCGCTGTCCCGCAGGTCCTCCAGCAACCCCGGCCCGCTCGGTTGCCACCCCAGTGCCTGGCGCGTGACTTCGCTGCTGCTCGGGTTGTCGATCGCGACGAAGCCGGCCATCCAGCCGAAATGCGCGCGCGCTTCGTCCGGCGTGAGGCTGCGCACCGGCAGGCCGAGACCGCGGCCGATCGCCTCGGCGATCTCGCGCATCGGCACGCCCTGCTCGGCCACGCCGTGCAGGCGCGATCCCGGCTTCGCGCCCTCGACGGCCAGCCGGTAGAGCCGCGCGGCATCCGGGCGGTGCACCGCCGGCCAACGGTTTGCGCCGTCGCCGATATACGCCGCAAAGCCGGTGCGGCGTGCGATGTCGATCAGCATCGGCACGAAGCCGTGGTCGCCCGCGCCGTGCACCGATGGCGGCAGCCGCACCACGCTCGATCGCACGCCGATCGCGGCAGCGGCCAGCACCTTGGCCTCCGACGCGGCGCGCATGTGGCCCGCAGTGCCGGGCGTCGGCGCATCGGCTTCGGTGCCGAGGCGGCCGCCCGCCAGCAGCGCCGTGCCGCAGGTCCCGATGAAGGGCTTGCCCGTGCCTTCCAGCGCGCGGGTCATCGCGTCGACGGCGCGCAGGTCGGCCTCGACCGACGCCCCGTACGCGCTGAAGTCATGGATGAAGGCCATGTGGATCACGCCGTCGCAGGCCCTCGCGCCGGCGACGAGGCGGTCGATGTCGGCCAGCGCGCCGCGATGCGCCTCGACGCCCATCGCCTCCAGCCTGGCGACCGCCGCGTCGTTGCGCGCCAGGCCCAGCACCTGGTGCCCCGCGGCCTGCAGCTCCTGCGCAATGGCCGACCCGATGAAGCCGGTGGCTCCCGTCACGAATACACGCATACTGACTCCCGATGAATGAAGGGGCGTACTGTCCTTCGTTGCACGGGCCACGAAAAGCCGAGAGCGCATACAGGTATGAGAGCTAACAGGCATGAGCGCTGACACCCTGCCGGACCCCGTCCTCACGCTCGGCGCGTTCCTGCGCGACCGCCGCGCGCGGCTGCTGCCCCCCGCGGATACGCCCGGCCGGCGCCGCACGCCGGGGCTGCGGCGCGAAGAGGTCGCGACACGCGCCGCGGTGAGCATCACCTGGTACACGTGGTTGGAACAGGGGYGCGGCGGCCCGCCTTCCGATGAAGTGCTGGAGCGGCTCGCGCACGCGCTGGAGCTCGATGCCGCTGGCCGCGAAATGCTGTTCCTGCTCGCGCAGCAACGGCCGCCGCCGCTCAACCCGGCCCCGCCGTCCGCGGTGGCACCAGCACTGCAACGCGTGCTCGATTCGTTCGCCACCAGCCCCGCCGTCGTGAAGACGCCGACCTGGGACATCGTCGCGTGGAACACGGCCGCCGCCACGGTGCTGACCGACTACGCGGCATTGCCGCCCGACCAGCGCAACCTGCTGCGGCGCCTGTTCGGCGAGCTGCCCGCCCGCAAGCGCTGGCCCGACTGGGAATCGGACGCGCGCTTCGCAGCCGCGGTGTTCCGCATCGACGTGGCCCGCACCGGCGGCTCCGCCGAGGCCGTCGCGCTCGCCGCCGAGCTGCAGGCGCGCAGCGCCGATTTCCGGCGCATGTGGGCCGAGAACGAGGTGAGCCGGCATTGGGTCGGCCACAAGCGCATCACKCACCCGGTCGCCGGGCCGCTCTCGTTCGAGTATTCGACCTACTCGGTCGATGCGGCCGACGGCTTGAGCCTGGTGGTGTTCACGCCGACCACRCCGGAGGTGACGCGCGCCATCGCGGCGCTGCTGCAGAAATAGCGCCGCGGCTCAGTCCTGCGCCACGTGCACGACGAGCTTGCCGAAGTTGCGCCCTTCGAGCAGCCCGCGCAACGCGGCCGGTGCGTTCTCCAGCCCGTCGACGATGTCCTCGCGCAGCGTCACAACGCCTTCGGCGACGCGTTGCGCCATCTCGCGGCGGAAGGTGTCGAAGCGCTCGCCCTGGTGGTCGCCGTAGTGGTCGAGCACGATGAAGCCCTGCATGCGGATGCGCTTCTGCAGCAGCGCGGCGTGCACCTGCGGCAGGCGGTCCGGCCCGGTCGATGCGCCAGCTTCGTTGTAGTGCGCGATGAACCCGCACACCGGCACGCGCGCGCCGATGTTCAGCAGCGGCAACACCGCATCGAAGACGGCACCGCCGACGTTCTCGAAGTACACGTCGATGCCGGCCGGGCAGGCCGCGACGAGGCGCTCGGCGAATTGCGCGCCGCGGCGGTCGATGCAGGCGTCGAAGCCGAGCACGTCGACCGCGTACCGGCACTTGTCGGCGCCACCGGCGATGCCGACCACGCGCGCGCCCTTCAGCCGGGCGAGCTGACCCGCCACCGACCCGACCGCACCGGTGGCCGCCGACACGACCACGGTTTCCCCGGCGCGCGGCTGGCCGATGTCTTCCAGCCCGACCTGCGCGGTGAAGCCCGTCATGCCCAGGCCGCCCAACGCGAGCGACGGCCGTGCCATGTCGCCCAGCACCAGCAGGTCGTCGCCGTTCGACAGCGCGTGCTCCTGCCAGCCCGCGTTCGCGAGCACCAGTTCGCCGACCGCGAAGCGCGGGTGCCGCGAGGCGATCACCCGGCTCACCGTGCCGCCGACCATCACCGCGCCGATCGCCACCGGCGGCGCGTAACCCGGGCCGACCGGCTCCATCAGGTTGCGCATGTACGGATCGATCGACAAGTACAGCGTGCGCAGCAGCACCTGGCCCTCGCCCGGCTCGGGCACCGGCTGCGTCTCGAGCCGGAAATCGTGCGCCGCCAGCAGGCCGTGCGGATGCGCGGCAAGCACGATGCGGCGGCTGGCGGTGTCGGTGGTGGCCATGGCGATCAAGCCCGCACCGGCCGCGGCCCGTGGCGCAGCGTCAGCAAGGTGCCCAGCGTCAGCGCCGCCACCGCGAAGGCCGGCCCGCCGAGCGCGCCGATGTGGTCGACCAGCAGCCCGCCGCCGATGGCGCCGCTCGCGATCGCGATCTGGAACGCCGCCACCAGCAGGCCACCGGCCCCTTCGGCCTGGTCGGGCGCGGCCCGCACGATCCAGGTCTGGAAGCCCACCGGGAACGCGCCGAACGCGAAGCCCCACAGCGGCACGGCAATCGCCGTGACCCACATCGAGCTGCCGCCCACCAGCAGCGTGGCCGCCAGCAGCGCGATCAGCACGCCACCCGCCACGATGGCATGGCGCTCGCTGCGCTGCGCGATCCAGCCGCCGGCGAAGTTGCCGAAGAAGCCACCGATGCCGTAGCCCAGCAGCACCGCCGAGACCGCGCTCACCGACAGGTGCGTCACGTGCTCCATCAGCGGGCGGATGTAGGTGAAGCCCGCGAAGTGACCCGACACCACCAGCAGCACGGCCAGCAGCGCCACGCGCACCGGCGGGCGCCGCAGCAGCTCGCCGAGCACGCGCAGGCTCGGGTTGTCGCGCGGCGGCAGCGCCGGCAACGCGAACAGCTGCACCGCGAGCGTCAGCACGCTGACGACGCCGGCCGCGATGAACGCGCTGCGCCAGCCCCACACCGAGCCCATCCAGGCACCGATCGGCGCGGCACCGACGGTGGCGACCGAGACCCCGGTGAGGATCACCGACATCGCGCGCGCGAACTGCGCCTCGGGCACCAGCCGCAGCGCCAGCGCCGCCGACATCGACCAGAAGCCGCCGAGCGCGATGCCCAGCATCACGCGCGCCACCAGCAGCACCGGCAGGCTGGTGGCGGTGGCCGCGATCAGGTTGGACAGCATCAGCAGCGCGGTCAGCGCCAGCATGACGATGCGGCGGTCGATGCGGCGCGTCAGCAGCGGGATCGACGGTGCGGCGACCGCACCGACCAGCGCGGTGGCCGTGACGGCCTGGCCGGCCGCGCCGTCGGTGACGCCCAGGTCGGCTGCCATCGCGGTCAGCAGGCTCGCGGGCAGGAACTCGGCCGTGACGAGACCGAACACGCCCAGCGTCAGCGAGGCGATGGCGAACCAGTCGGCGTGGCCGGCCGGGGAATCGGGAAGTGCGGCGATCGGGGCAGAAGACACGGTGCGCAGGCCGGGGGAAGGCCTTGTGGTGGACTGGGAACACAGCTTATGGCTAGGATCTCGGCGTTTGAATGCCGGAAAAGCCGAAATGAATGACTTTTTGTCCGACCGTGACCAACTCACCGAGATCCTGCTGGGGCTGCGGCTCGATGGCGTGGAGTACGGCCGCTGCGTGATGCGGGCGCCGTGGGCGATCGCGTTTCCGGCGCAGCGCGCGGCGCGCTTTCATTTCGTCGGCAGCGGCGGCAGCTGGCTGCGCACCCCGTCGACCGACTGGAAGCGGCTGAACCCGGGCGATGCGGTGCTGCTGCCGCGCGGCAGCTTCCACATCCTGGCCAGCGCGCCCGACGTGCCGGCGGTCGACATCGATTCGCTCGCGCGGGTGGCGGTCTCGGACAACATCTACCTGGTGGGGGCCGAGAACATCGGGCCGGCCGTGCCAGCCATCGAGGCCGACAGCGCGGTGCCGCCCGACGTGATGTTCTGCGGCGCGCTGCGCTTCAACCTCGACCCCTTGCACCCGCTGCTGACGATGATGCCGGACGTGATGCATGCGGGCGACCTCGCGACGCGCGACGTCACCGTGCCGGCGCTGCTGGAGGCGATGGAACGCGAGGTGGCGCTCGACCGCATCGGCGCCTGCGGCATCCTCGCGCGGCTGGCCGACGTGCTGGCGGCCAGCATCATCCGCGCGTGGGTCGAGTGCGGCTGCAGCGACTCCACCGGCTGGATCGCGGCGGTGCGCTGCCCGAAGATCGGCAAGGTGATCGCGGCGATCCATGCGTCGCCCGAGCGCGACTGGAGCGTGCCGATGCTGGCCGACCTGATGGGCTCGTCGCGCTCCAGCTTTGCCGAGGCCTTCACGCGCACGATGGGCGAGAGCCCGGCGAAGTACGTGGCCAAGGTGAAGATGTTCCAGGCGCGGCACTGGATCGCCAACGACGGCATGCGCATCGCGGTGGCGGCCGACCGGCTCGGCTACGACTCCGAGGCGTCGTTCAGCCGGGCGTTCAAGCGGGTGATCGGGCACCCGCCGAGCGCGTCGCGGGTGGGTGAGCGGGTGCCGGCGGGGGCCAGGGAACCAGGGCGCAGGGCCGTGCCGTCAACGGCAGCTGCCGCCTTGCCGCAGGTACTTGAAGGCGCCGGTGTCCAGCTGGACGACGAATCGCCCGCCGATGCTGTCGTCGATCACCAGCTCCTTGTCTGATGTTTCCGATCCCGCGGTTGTGCCAGTTGTCGAGGGTCACCAGCACGCCCTGGTTGGTGAACTCCATGTCGATGGGCGCGATGGGGTTCAACAGGAAGCTCGTGTGGATCTTTCGATACGACACGCCGTCGAACCGGTGCCACTCCGCCGTCGCGAACGGCCCCGTGGGCCTGCCGCCATAGCCGTAGACATCGCCCATGCTCTGGCCCGGAACGACGCGCACGACGAACTGCCCGTTCTCGCTGGCCCGTGCCTGAATGCGGGCAGGGGGCGACGAATCGGCCTGTGCTGAGGGGGCCTGCAGCACGCCGCTGACGAAGGCAATCTGAACGGCGAACCGAAGAAACTTCCGCATGATCTGGAGCCCGTTCACGCAAGTGCCTCGCGGACGATTTCCGGGTGCTTCATCGCAATGCGGATCAAGGTCTGGGCAGCACCCGATGGCGATCGACGCCCTTGCTCCCACTCCTGCAGCGTGCGCTTGGAGATGCTCAACGCCTCGGCGAACTGGGCTTGCGACAAGCCTGTGTTTTCACGCGCCTGCACCACTTCGTTCGGCTCGACCTTCGTCGTGCGCGCGGCGCTCCCAGCCTTCATTTCGCGCACTGACTGCAACAGCTTGAGTCCCAACGCCTCACCGGCGGATGCTCGCTTCGACGAAGGACGGCTAGCCATGTTCGATCTCCTCTCGTATCGCCTTGAGCAAGTGGGCGGGAATATTGTCTCGCACGGACTTCGCATAGACCAGAAGCATCCAGATCTCGCCGCACGCCAGGCGAACGAAGTAGATGACCCTGACGCCGCCTCGCTTGCCCATGCCAGCACGCGACCAGCGCACCTTCCGACATCCCCCACTCTCCGGAATCAGATCGCCCGCCTCCGGATTGGCTGCGAGCCAGCGGAAGAAGTCGATCCGCTCGTCTTCGGTCCATACCTTGTCTGCTTCAGCGGCAAAGGTCGGGGTTTCGGCAAAGGTGAACATTGGCAATGTACGTCTCAGACGTATGCACGTCAATGACGTACAGACGATGTGGCTGGGATCCGACCCCACTGCCGTCGGCGCGGCGAAGCCTATCRCCAAGCCCTCTCGCTGACGACCGGTCCATAACGACCATGGCTTCGGCGCGAACCGCGTGCAGCCGCGGCGGCCTTGTTCGACATCAGCCCTGCTGAGCCGCCGACTGCAGCCGCGCATACCGCCCCGGCGCCTGCCCCACGTGCCGGCTGAAGGCCGTGCTGAAGGTGCTGGCCGAGCTGTAGCCGACGCGTTCGGCGACCTCGGCCATCGCGACGCCGCTGCGGCCGAGCAGCTCCTTCGCGAGGGCCATGCGCCAGCCGAGCAGGTAGGCCATCGGCGACAGCCCCACCGCGCGCGAGAAGCGCTCGAAGAACACCGAGCGCGACAGCGCGGCCCGCTTCGCGAGTTCATCCACCGTCCACGCACGTGCGGGCTCGCCATGCATGTCGCGGATCGCCGTGGCCAGGCGCGCATCGGCCAGTGCACGCAGCAGGCCCGGCGGCGCCGTGTCGCCGGGCGCGGAGCGCAGCGCCTCGATCAGCAGCACCTCGACCAGCCGCGACAGGATCAGCTCGCGGCCCGCTCGCTGCTCGGTCGATTCGCCCCGCACCAGCTGCACCAACAACGGCAGCCGCTCGACGCCGCGCACATGCAGCACGCTGGGCAACAGCGACACCATCAAGGCCGCATCCGGTGAATCGAACGCGAAGTACCCACCGAGCATGCGCACCTCCGGCGGCCCGTCGCGCAGGCCGTGGCGGATCTCTCCTTCGGGCGCCGGCTGCGCCAGGGGATCGACGAAGACGGGAACGGCCGGCGAGGCACTCGACATCGTGACCCGGGCGTGGCCGGCATCAGCAGGAAATCGCCGGCCGCCAGCGTGATCGGCTGCCGCCCATCGACAGCCAGCAGGCACTCGCCCTCGAGCATCGTGCAGAAGCTCGGCTGGCCGAAGCTCGAATAGCGCACCGCCCACGCGCCGGCGCCGCTGATCACTTTGGCGTACACCGCGCGCGGCCGGAACATCGCGATCACCTCTGCGAGCGGATCCACCATCGCCGGACTCCTGCAAACGAATATCGGACTGTTGATTGTAGAGAGTCCTGACTCCCGTCGGTATCGTTCCGCCATCGTCAACACACCACCAAGGCCCCGAATGAAAACCGTCCTGATCACTGGCTGCTCTTCCGGCTACGGGCTCGAGACCGCCCGCCACTTCCATGCGCAAGGCTGGAACGTGGTCGCCACGATGCGCACGCCCCGCACCGATGTGCTGCCCGCCGGCGAGCGCCTGCGCGTGCTGCCGCTCGATGTGACGCGGCCCGACAGCATCGCCGCCGCCCTCGACGCCGCCGGGCCGATCGACGTGCTCGTCAACAATGCCGGCCTCGGCCTCTTCGGCGCGTTCGAGGTGACGCCGATGGCCACCGTGCGCGACATCTTCGAGACCAACACCTTCGGGATGATGGCGATGGCGCAGGCGGTGCTGCCGCAGTTCCGCAGCCGCCGCGCCGGGCTGGTGATCAACGTGACCTCGACCGTGACGATGGCGCCGATGCCGCTCGTCGCGGCCTACACCGCGAGCAAGACCGCGATCCAGGGCTTCAGCACCTCGCTCGCGCTCGAGCTGGAGCCGTTCAACGTGCGCGTGAAGCTGGTCGAGCCGGGGTACGGGCCCGGCACGCGCTTCACCGCGAACGGCACCGAGCGCATGCAGGGCTTGATTCCCGAGGCCTATGCGCCGTTCGCGCAGGCGATCTTCGCGTCGCTCGGGAATCCGGCGGCAGTGACCACCGCACCCGATGTGGCCGAGGCGGTGTGGCGCGCCGCGACCGATGCGAGCGGGCGACTGCGCTACCCGGCGGGTGCGGATGCGGTCGCGCTGGCCGAGCGGGTCGGCCTCAGCTGAGCGGCTTGCTGAGCACGACGCTGCGATACACCTTGCCCGACCACTGCACCCAGTCGACGTGCCGGTAGCCCAGCCGGCCGTAGAGCTCGATCAGGTGGGTCGCCTGCTCGGCGGTGTCCATCGCCAGCTCGCGGAACGATCGCTGCTGCGCCCAGCGTTCCGATTGCGCGAGCAGCGCGCGGCCGATGCCGTGGCCCTGCAGCGTCGGCTCGACACCGAACTGGTGAACCGCCGCGACGCCCGGCCGGGTGAAGTAGCTGCACTCGTTCACCGTGTACGTCGGCTTCACGACGATGGTGCCGGCCAGCGCACCCGCCCATTCGGCGAGGTAGCACTGGCCGCCCTCGATGCGCCGCGCGGTGACCTCGGGCGTCTGGTCGACGGCGGTGTAGTTCAGGCCCATCGCGCCGAGCCGGGCGTAGGCGCGGTGCAGCAGCCCGGTCAGGTCGTGGAGGGAATCGGTCGGGGCGAGCGGGCGAATCTGCAGCATCACTGATCGCGCGGTACAACTGAGCGCACCGCGATGTGGGCGCCGAGCACCGCCGTGGGAATCACGGTGGCCAGCGCGAACAGGTTGAACCACAGCGGGTTGCTGCCCCAGAAGAGCAGCCCGAAGGCCAGGCCGAGCACGCCGACCGCGAAGCCGTTGAAGTAGGGATAGCGCTTCGCCAGCCGTGCGGCGACAAAACCACCGGCCATCGTCGTCAGGCTGCCGAAGACGATGTTGAACAGCAGGAAGCTCGGGCTGTTGGTGACCGCCGCCAGGTCTTGCGACACCTGCTCGGCAGAGCGGCCGGTGACGGTGACCTCGTCGCTGTGCATCAGCAGCAGCGCGATGCCGAGCAGCGTGTCGAGCCCGATCGTCAGCAGGAAGCCGAGCGCCACCGCGCGGGCGTTGATGCGGCTCACTGTGTGCGCGCCACGAAGAACGGCGCGACGGCCAGCACAAGAAGCAGAGGAAGGGTTCTCAAGGCGTACTCCACGGACGAAGAGCGCCTATTCTGCCCGCCGGGCTCGACATCAGTCGACGACCAGCTTCAGCCCGATCACGCCGGCCAGGATCAGCGCGAGGCACAGCACGCGCAGCGGCGCCGCCGAATCGCCCATCACCGCGATACCGACGATCGCCGTGCCGGCCGCGCCGATGCCGGTCCAGACCGCATAGCCGGTGCCCATCGGCAGCGTGCGCATCGCGAGCGACAGCAGCACGACGCTGGTCAGGCCGGTGGCCACCGTCAACAGCGACGGCATCAGCCGCGTGAAGCCTTCGGACGACTTCATGCCCCAGGCGAACGCGATCTCGAGCAGCCCCGCGATGACGAGCAGCAGCCAGGCCATCTCAGGCTGCCTGGGCCGCTGCGGCGGGGGTCGCGCGGAATGCGACGCCGAGGCGGTTGAAGGCGTTCATCAGGCCGATGGCGTAGGTGAGGTCGGCCAGTTCCTTCTCGTCGAACTCGGCGGTGGCGGCCTGGTACTCGGCATCGGGCACGCCGGTGTCGGCGACGCGGGTCACGGTCTCGGCCCAGGCCAGCGCGGCGCGTTCGCGGGTGCTGAACAATGCGCCGCCTTCGCGCCATCCCGGCACCAGCACCAGCTTGTCGATGGACAGGCCCGACTTCAGCAGGTCGCGCGAATGCATGTCGATGCAGAACGCGCAGCCGTTGATCTGCGAGACGCGCAGGTAGACGAGGTCGATCAGTTCCTTGGGCAGGCCGCTTTTCTGGACGGCGGTGTAGACGCCGAAGTAGGCCTTGTAGCCCTCGGGCGCGGCCTTGGCGTAGTCGATGCGATGGCTCATGACGATCCTTGTGTGTCGTGGGATGGAAAGACGCCATCGTGCGCCGTCTTGGCCCGCCACAGAAGAGCCAAGAATCGCCTTGCGGACTGGGCCATGATCAGAGCAGGTCGACGATGCGCCTGGCGAGGTTCTCGGCGGTGCGCCGCGAATCGATGTTGGTGAAGGCCAGCAGCAGCGCCGGCGGGCCATCGCGCTCGAAGCTCCAGTCGGTGAGTGCTTCGGCGAAGAGACCGGCCTCGCGCATGCGCGCCGACAGCTTGCGGTCGGAGCGCCGGGCCTGCAGCCGCAGGATCAGGTGCATGCCGCCGGGTTGCGGATCGACCCGCAGGTGCCGGCCCAGCACGCTCTCGAGGCCGGCCACCGCGGCTTCGCGGCGCTCGGCATAGAGCCGGCGCATGCGCTGGATGTGACGCGCGAAATGGCCTTCGGTGATGAAGGCCGTGACGATGGCTTGCGTCAGCTGCGGGCTGCCGCCGGCGAAGGCCTGGCTGATCTGCTCGAAGCGTTCGACCAGTGCCGGTGGCACCACCAGGTAGGCCAGCCGCAGGCTCGGGAACAGCAGCTTGCTGAAGGTGCCGGCGTAGAGCACGCGGCCATCGCGGTCGAGGCTTTGCAGCGCGGGCAGCGGGCGGCTGACGTAGCGGAACTCGCCGTCGTAGTCGTCCTCGACGATCCAGGCCTTGCTGCGCGCCGCCCAGTCGAGCAGCGCCAGCCGCCGCGGCAGCGCGAGCGACACGCACAGCGGCGCCTGATGCGACGGTGTGACGATCGCGCCCCGCGCGCGCGGCGCCCGCCGCAGGCCTTCGTCGACCACGAGGCCGTCGGCATCGACCGGCACCGGCGCGGGCTTGATGCCCATGTGCTGCAGCAGTTCGCGCGTCGGCGGGTAGCCGGGGTCTTCGAGCCAGACGCGGTCGCCGGCCCTGAACAAGGCCTGGCCGATCAACTGCAGGGTGTGGCGATAGCCGGTGGTCACGAAGACCTGCGAGGGCGAGCAGCTGACGCCGCGCGACAGGTGCAGGTAGGCGGCGATCTCGGTGCGCAGTGCCGGCAGGCCGTACACCGAGGGATGCGCCATGTCGATGGGCTGCATCGCGCGCACGCAGCGCGCGCCGAGGCGCGCCCAGATCTTGCGCGGGAAGGCATCGAGGGCGGGCAGGCCCATCTGGAAGGGCAGCGTGGTGTCGGGCCGGAAGGTCGGCTCGGCCGCGAGGGGACTGGCAGGCGGTGGCGTTTGCGGCAGCGGCGCGCGCGGCTTCAGGTCGGGCGAGACGATGGTGCCGGCCTGGCCACGGGCCTGGATGTAGCCCTCGGCGACCAGCAGGCCGTAGGCCGACTCGATGGTGCCGCGCGCCAGGCCGAGCTCTTTCATCAGCGCGCGGGCCGACGGGATGCGGTCGCCGGGCTTCAGCACGCCGGCGTCGATGGCGGCGCGCAAGCGGTCGTAGATCTGGCGGTAGTAGGGCTCGGCCGCCGAAGGGTCCAGGGGCGGGAGGGTGCTGGCGGGCGGGGCATTCATGAACTCATCATGGACCAGTCCGGGAGCCGATTCATGGCTCTTCGACATGGGCCACACCGTGACTGCGCAGGGCAAGGTGGGTGCATTGCGCGACCGGCAGAGCGGGCGCTGGCGGAGCACGTCGCATTGATTGCGAGACAATCCGGCCCCATCGAGCACCGCACGGACCCAGGACCCCAGTGAATCTCAACCGCCTAGGCGCCGGCGTCTTCACGATCCCGGGCTTCCTCACGCCCGAAGAATGCGCGGGCTTCATCTCGCGAAGCGAGCGCATCGGCTATTCCGAAGCGGCGATCCGCACCGAGGACGGCGAGCGCCTGTACAAGGACGCGCGCAACAACGATCGCATCATCTTCGACGACAGCGACCTGGCCGACACCCTCTTCTCGCGCGCCAGCGCATCGCTGCCCGCCGAGCTCGATGGTTGGTCACTCAGCGGCTTCAATGAGCGATTTCGCTTCTACCGGTATGACCAGAGCCAGCAATTCACCTGGCACCTCGACGGCACGGTCCGGCTGAGCCCGAATCGCGAGAGCGTGCTGACCTTCATGATCTATCTCAACGATGACTTCGAGGGCGGGAGCACCGATTTCGGTTGGGAAACCGTCAAGCCCGTCCAGGGCATGGCGCTGGGATTCCCGCATCGGCTGCGCCATCAGGGGGCGATGGTCCAGTCTGGCGTCAAATACGTTCTTCGGACTGACGTCCTGTATCAACAGACACCTGCAAGATCATGAAAATTCTCGCCTTGTCGGCACTCGTCGCGGCCCAGTGGGTCGCCTCCTCCAGCGCTTTCGCGGCCGACCTGGTCCTCACGATGAATTCGTACGGGCCTGTTCAGATCGGCATGCCCATTGCGCAGGCCCATCAGCTGCTGACCAAGCTGGGGCGGAAGAACCTGCCCAACCCCAAAGGCGTCGCGAAGGTCGGCTGCAGCTATTACAGCGTGTCCGAAGAACTGCGGTTCATGACGGAGGACCAGAAGATCGTGCGGATCGAGACACGTGAGTCGAACGTGGTCACGCCCTCGGGCATCCGCGTGGGCGCGAGCCTCGACAAGGTTCGGCGCTCGCTGGGATCGCGCATCGAGGAAGCCCAGCAGCACGCCTCCAATGACCCGAGCAACCGGACCATCGTGCTCGTTTCGGGCGACAGGCAGTTCGCGATCCGAGTCGACGGCAACCAGGCTGTCGCCGAGATCTTCGCCGGGGCGGAGCGCGCCATACGGTCTGGGCCAGCTTGCTCCTGAGATCACGTGAACCGCCTCATCCACTTCAGAGCCGTCATTCGCGGTGCACTTCGCCTGCTGTGTCTGGGTGCAGGCGTCTGGTTGGCGGTCGTGGTACCGGCAGCTCATTCCGCCAACGTCAGCCGGGAGTCAAATGCCGCCATGGGGTACCTGCCCAACATGGATCCGGGAACCGGCGCCTCGCTCGCGGTTCTGCTCGCCGTCCCGGTTCTCATTGCTGTGGTGGCGATCGAGCTGTGTCGCGCATGGGCCTGGGGGAAGAGGCCGCTGGCACTGCCCTCGCTCTTCGTGCTGGGCGCGGTGGCAACGTGGCCCATCGGCGCGACAGCGCACGGCATCCTGTGGGCTTGCCCGCTCAGCGTCGGCGCGTTCTATGGCGTTCGCAGCTGGTGGATGGCCAGGCAGGCAAAGGCCTGAACGCCGGCCTACTCGCCACTCTGCGCATCGCGAACGATCTCTTGCGTGGCCAAGAGCATGTCATCGAGAGGCTCTGGGTCGTCGCCTTCGTACGTGACGATGGCCCCGAAGTCTTTCGTCAGCGCGCAGCTGACGATCATCACGCAGGCCAGGTCCTTCATGTCGCCACGCCAGCACATGCTGATGCAGTGGTCGCGCCCTTCGGCCAGCGCGCGGAAGAGCTTGTCGCCGCCGACGACATCGTCGGTGGACTCATGGAAGATCTCGAAGCCCGGGCCCTCTTCGCCATTGAGGACGAAGGGCAGAAAGCCTGCGCTCGTGAACGGCGAGAATTCGGGATGCAGCTTCAGGTCGAAGCCCAGGGCATCGATCGACGACTGCAGAGCGGCGCGATCGGGCACACGGGCCTTGTCGATGAATGCGTATTGCGTGTTGGACATGTCGTGTTCTCTTCTACAACGCATCAGAGCATATCAATGCGCTGACCTCGTGGGCCGGCAACTCCATGGAAGAACACGGCCGCCGAGGTCGGAGGCCCAGGTCTTGAGAGTCGCCCTTTGGGGTGATATCTGCTCCGGCGCCCCGTGACTAGACTGCGATCGCCTCGCTGTCAGTGGCACTCCTCAACGTGTCTGGAACGGGAACCCCCAATGAACTCTTTGCTGATCAGATCCCTGGTCGCTTCAGGCCTGGCCATTGCCGCGGCTGCTGCCCACGCCTCGACGCTGCTGGTACCAGAGCAATACGCCACCGTGCAGGCTGCGATCAATGCGGCCCAACCGGGAGACACGGTGCTCGTGTCTCCCGGCGTCTACCGGGAGAGCCTGCAGATCGAGAAGCCCCTGACGCTTCGATCCACTCAAGGCGCGGAAACGACAACGCTGGACGGCAGCGGCGCATGCAGCGTCGTCTGGGTGAACGGCACCGGCACCGAGGAGGTGACGATCTCGGGCTTCAAGATCACGAAGGCATACGGAACCATCTGGGACAGCAACGGACTGCGATGCGGCTTTGGTGGCGGGTTGGTACTGGACGCCGCAGTCGTGACGGTCAGCGACAACATCATCACCGGCAACTCGTCCTGCTATGGCTCAGGGCTCTCGAGCAATTCCTTGTCATTCATCCATCACAACCAGATCAAGGACAACATCCAGGCGGCCGGTTGTCAGGGCGCCGGCGATGGCGGTGGCATCTTCCTGAACAGCGACATCTTCAACGCGCGAGCGTCGGTGATCTCGGACAACATCATCTCCGGGCACCGTGTGGCGGCCAATGGCGGTGGCATCGAAGTGCATGGCGCCAAGGTCCGGATCACCGGAAATGTGATCCGAGACAACCAGGCCGGGTACTCCGGCGGAGGCATCAATGTGTCTCGCGGGATCGTCGACATCTCGAGGAACGAGATCGTCGGAAACTCACTCACGGGTCAGCTGACCCCCACCTCCGGAGGAGGGATCAACGCGATCGTGATCGACGTCATCGACCGGGCCAGGATCACCGAGAACAGGTTTGAGGGCAACAAGGCCGACAAGGGTTCGGCGGCCACACTCTTCGGCTTCTATGAGGAGAACGTCCGGTTCAACCGAAACCTCGTGCGTGGGCGAACTGCCGCCGCGCTCGTCGAATGCGAGAGCTGGGCCTATGTGGTCCGGCACAACCTCATGAACAATCCGCTCGGCAACGAGGTAGGCGGCACTTGCATCGTGGACAGCCGCTGATCAGTGGACGCTGGCGATGAAGGCACAGACGACACCATCGCCAGCAATTCAAGCCAGCTCGAACAAGACATCGGGGCATTGCTCTTCGTTCGCACTGCCATCGGTGAACTCGATGGCGCTGAAGCCATGCCGCTCATAGAAGCGGCGCGCGCCCGTATTGGCCTGGAACGTATACAGCCTGACCGGCCGAGCCAGAGACGCAAGCGCGTGCCCGAGGAGCAACGAGCCGACCCGCTGGCCGACAAAGCCGGGCGACACGTACAGCTGATCGATCCACGCGACGCCTTCTGATTCCGACGTGGCCAGCACACCGACCACGGCCCCTGACACGCAGGCCACCGTGACTCCGCCACGGGGGATCAGCGTGCCCCGGATCCACTGGCGCACCTCGGAAGGGCTGTGCGCCATCGGCGCATAAGGAATGAAGGCGGCGCGGGACGCAATGAGAATCTCGGCGACCGCCGGAGCGTCGCCGTCAGAGGCCGCGCGCAGGGTGATCTTCAACCGATGGCAAGCCACACCACGGCAACGATGGGTGGCAGTGGAATTGAAAGCCACTTGCGCCTCGTCATGCCCTGCACCAGGGCGCCGAGGACGAACGCAAATGCGACGAGGGCGATCGGTTTCATGCGGACACGGAATCTACAGGCAATCGCCTGCAGAAGGGATGACAACGAGGCGACCACGACTCCGCAGGGTTCGACGGCGGACGAAAAACGCAAGGACCGCGAGAACGTCATCAAGCCAACCCCGGCAAGTTCCTGAAGGATCGCAAGCCCGGCACGGGCCCGGCGCTGCCGACGCGTTGAGTTCGGGCAGCCGAGGCCTTTGCGCTAGGCTTCTCGCCATGAGAGCCGCTCCTGCAACGCCACATCGACATCCATGCGCCGATCGACACTGACAGCGGCCGTTGTTGCGTTCGGTGCTTTGGCCGGTGCGGCGCTGGGGCCTTTGTCTGGAATCGACCATCGTGGGTACCGCCTGCAAGAAGTCCTGACCAATGTCGCCAATCTTTCGCAGGCAGTCGAGATCTACCGGCAAGACAGCGGCGACATCCCGACCGACGCGCAGGGGCTGGCGGTTCTGGTCAGCAGCTCGCCGCCGGTCATTGATCGATTGCCGCGCGACCCTTGGGGGACGCTGTACATCTATCGGCGTACAGCATCGAGGCCCGGGTTCGAGATTCACTCCGCCGGACGCGATCGGCGTGACGAGGGCGGCGCGGGCGATGACATCACCTCGGATGACAAGGCGTATCGCTGCGAGGACTATCAAGTCAATTGCGGACTGACTTCGGAAGCGCTGTGGCTTCTGGTTTTCACTGCGGCATTCCTCGCCAGCCTGGGCACGCTGGTGTTCAACGGGATCAAGTTCCTGCTTGATCGTTTCAGCACCAAAGCCGACTGAATCCGCGCACGGACGGCGACGCCATTCAGCCGCTGATGGGCGCCAAGGTGCTCAAGCAGATGGGCACGGAGTTTGCTGCTGCCAGCGCACGACGAGGATCACCTCGCGCAGGCGTGGACCGTGACGCAAGTCGCAGATCGACTGGCGATGAGCGAAGCGTTTCGGGTTTGCACCGACGGCGATGCGGGAGGCATCGGCGCACAGGTGCGAGAAGATCGGGACATAACGAGGAGGGGTTTTTCATGACTGGAATGTGGCTTCGCGCGGCCATGGTGTGCTGCGCATGGGTGCTGGCGTCTTGCGGCGGCGGTGGGGGCGACGGCGGCGTCACTTCCCAGGTGAATGTCACCAGCGATCGCTCGAACATCGAGTTCATCGGCTTCACCGGTACAACGGCCGTGCAGCAAGACGTGAACTTCACGTTGCTCAACGGCTCGGGCACCTATTACGCCGAGGCCRTTCTCGATCGGCCGGGGGAGTTTGGCTGGACGTTCACGCTCACCGGCAACACGACCGCACGCGTCACGCTGACCCGGTTCAGCTCCGCACCAGCGGGCCAGGGC
>NZ_JBFUGN010000019.1:0-20298 GCF_056402895.1 Rhizobacter sp. P3_B12
CAATGCGCCCACCGAGAGCCTGTGGGGCTCGCTCAAGGTCGGCCGGCTGTATGGGCGCAAGTTCGAGACAGTGCGGGCCGCCAAGGACGAGGTCATCGACTGGCTGGCGTTCTACAACCACCGCCGGCTTCACTCGACGCTCGGCTACGTCAGTCCAATGCAATTCGAACGGGCTTGGCTCGCTGCCCAGGAAAAGCGAGCCGCGTAATGCCCTCGGCTATGGGATGCGAGATCCGAGGGCAAGGTCACGTCACAGTCCTTTGGGGTAGCACTCTTGGCAACGAGGAGGGGCAGTACTTCGCAGGACGCAACCACACGACTGACGAAATCCGTAGCGATGTGCTGGCGCTCGGCCACGACCTGCGAAACTGGCATCTCAGAGTAGGAGCCGGAGCAAGCCTCGTTCTATGGATCCTGGTGCCCTCAATCATCCTTGCCCTTTTGGGATTCGTGATGACCGGTGGAGGCCTCGAGAATCGGCTCTCGTTGGCGCTGGGTGGACTGGTCGCGGGCGCTGTTGTTGGCTTCGCCGCGTGGACCTTTTTCGGCAGCAACTTGGGACCCGAGCGACGGGCGCGTGCCATTGCCGAAGAGATCAATCATCTGGCGGAGCAGCGTTTAAGGATCGCAGATTGAGCACCGAAACCAGGGCGTCAGCCTTCAGTACGTGGCTTGTGTCACTGGCTGGGCATCGCAGCGTGCGATCGCATCACTGGAGTCCATAGGGAAGGAACGCGGGGTTGAGCATGCTCACGCTCTACTGCGGGGATCCACATGGTCGCTTGCCACAAGCGCAGTGCCGGCTGCATTCATCGAGCTGGCGATGCCACGGGCGACGATGCCGATCTGCGAACCTGAACCGAGGCCCGACAACTACCGCGGGCAGGCCAAGAACAGGGGGCGCGTGTACAGCTGTTCGCCGGTCATCTGCCCAAGATGCTCGTGAAACCCGTGCGCAAGCGTTCGAGATATCACTTACGCGAGTGCCGTTGCTGCGAGGCTTCACTGCCTTTACGAACCGGAGGCGCGTAGCTGCAACAGCCTCGACTTCGTGCCTCTCGTTCCCCAGAATCTGCAGATGCTGACGTTCTTCGACACCCAGTTCACTGACCGCTCGCAACTGAAGTTGCTCGGCCTCGGCTTCGTCGTTTTCGATGACCGCGAGGACTACATGCCCTACCCGAGCGGCTCAATCGGTCTCGACTCGAAGGGGCGCATGCCCGGACGTCCGCCGAAAGTTGACGGCAATGAGGAGGCGTCATGAAGCATGACGGCCCGGTGCTGTACTGCGGCGACCCACACGGAAGGTTCCACCACATCGTTGAAGCTGCGGGCCACACCAAGGCCAGCGCTGTCGTGCTGCTGGGCGACATGGAGCCCGAGCGGCCATTGCACGAGGAACTGGAATCCATCCTTGATCGCGTCTGGTGGATCCCCGGGAACCACGACGCCGACAGTGATGCGTTGTGGACGCGCGTTTGGGGAAGTAGGCTCGAGGACCGGAACGTTCACAGCAAGGTTGTGACCCTGCCGGACGGGACGCGCCTCGCCGGACTTGGCGGGGTGTTTCGCGAGGCCGTCTGGTATCCGTCGGCTTCGGCTGCGCGCGGGGGCGCGCCGGCATTTCGCTCTCGCAAGGAGCACGCAAAGTCGACCCCGAAGCAAGACCGCTGGGCGGGCGGCACGCACCGCAAGCACTGGGGCACTATCTACCCAGAGGAACTCGAGCGTCTCGCGGACATGCGTGCGGACGTCCTCATCTCCCATGAAGCACCGGCATACCACCCGAACGGCTTCGAAATCTTGGACACRCTGGCTCAGGCCCTGGGCGTCAAGTTGACTGTCCACGGTCACCATCATGACCGGCTCGACAGCTCGGGCCGTTGGACAGAGCAAGGATTCAAGAGCTTCGGAGTTGGGCTCAGAGGCATCAGCGCTATCGACTTCGATGGCAATGCACGCGTCATCGTCCCTGGAGAGCTCGATGAGGTCAGAAACAGCAGGCACAGGACGACCTGGCCATGAGCTTCGCACTCGAAGCAGAAGGAGGGCGCATGGTGCTGCAGGTCCGCCTCCGCGGCCGGCCACAGTCGTTTTCTCTCCAAACTTGGCTGTCTGACGAGGTGCTCGAAGACGTCGCGAGCCATGCGCATTTCACGTGTGATGCTGATGAGCAGAAAGTCGCCGTACGCTGACGGGCGGGCCGGCCGCGCCGATATGGTCGGCATCGACGACGCGGCCAGGCTCGCCGGCATAGCATCAGCAAAGCTACAGCGCATGGCCACGCGGAAGCACCCGCGGGTCATTGCCATCGACCACACAACATTTGGTCTGCGGTTCCCACGGTGGCAGTTTGATGCCGAGCTCTGGCCTGTCGTTCAGAAGCTTGGTGTCGAATTGCAGTGCGATTGACTTGAGATGCTCGGATGGCTCGAGACGCCGCTCGGCGCACTTGGCGGTCGCACCCCGCGGGCGGCGCTTGAGCAGGGCGAGCTGGCAGATAGGGTTCTTGAATTGGCGTCTGGAGAAGGGCTGTGACTGCAGGGGACCGGTCGGTGTGGACGAGGCTTCTGTTCTTGGACTTTGACGGGGTGATGCATCCATTCAGGTGCACCATCGACCAGTATTTTTGCCACCTTGATTTGCTCGAGGGCTGGCTACGACAGCGACTCGATGTTGGCGTCGTCATCACCTCAAGCTGGCGGGAGGCGCACCCGGTGGCTGAAATGGAAAGCTTTTTCTCGGAGGACCTCCAGCATCGCGTCCTCGGTGCAACGCCGCTTCTCACCCGAGACAGCTGGGCGCGGTGCGACGGCGAGTCGCCGTCGGTAAGATTTGAGCGTGAGGCAGAGGTTTCGCGGTGGCTGAATGAGAGCGGGCAGCTTTGGCGGCCTTGGGTCGCGCTTGATGACCAGGCGTGGCTCTACAAGCCGTTCAATCCTCGCCTCGTCCTCTGCGACGGGAAGGTCGGGCTGACGCTGCTCGAGCTCGACAAAGTCGACCGAGTGCTGGGCTTTGTGTGATGACGCTATAGCGGCTGCGCAGCGCACCGCCGGCGGTTCCCTGATTGCGGCAAATGACATTCCACCGGGCTCGGCGAGGCCGGCTTGATATCCCTTCGAAGGGCCCGATCTGTTCGCATCGGGTCGGCCGGCGATATGCTGCTTGTTCTCCGCTCTTGGGTCATTCCCCTCGGCCGCTCCCCTGTCACTCTCCTGCCACGAGCGCACCCATGCCCCTCCAGGATTTCCACCCCGCCGTTGCCAACTGGTTCCGCCGAACCTTTCCTGCGCCCACGCCGGCGCAGGTGGCGGCGTGGCCGGCGATCCGTGCGGGTCGGCATACCTTGGTGGCGGCGCCGACCGGCTCCGGTAAAACCTTCACTGCCTTTCTCGCCGCGCTCGATGGCCTGGTGCGCCAGGGCCTGCGGCCCGAAGGCCTGCCCGACGAGACCGTGGTGGTCTACGTCTCGCCGCTGAAGGCGCTGTCGAACGACATCCGCCTCAACCTCGAAGCGCCGCTGGCCGGCATCCGCGAAGAGCTGGCCGCGCTGGGCCTGCCCGACGTGGAGATCCGCAGCGCGGTGCGCACCGGCGACACGCCGCAGAAAGACCGCCAGCTCGCGCTGCGCTGGCCGCCGCACATCCTCGTCACCACGCCCGAGTCGCTCTACATCCTGCTGGGCTCGGCCTCGGGCCGCAAGATGCTCGGCACGGTGCGCGCGGTGATCGTCGATGAAATCCACGCCATCGCCGCCACCAAGCGCGGCAGCCACCTGTCGATCTCGCTCGAGCGGCTGCAGAACCTCAGCGCACACCCGCTCACGCGCATCGGCCTGTCGGCCACGCAGAAGCCGATCGACGAGGTGGCGCGCTTTCTCGTCGGTGCCGGCGCGGTGAAAGACGGTGTCGCCGATTGCGAAATCATCGACATCGGCTATGCCAAGCAGCGCGACCTGGCGCTCACGCTGCCGCCCAC
The DNA here is from genome assembly GCF_056402895.1 of Rhizobacter sp. P3_B12. Classification (NCBI taxonomy): domain Bacteria; kingdom Pseudomonadati; phylum Pseudomonadota; class Betaproteobacteria; order Burkholderiales; family Sphaerotilaceae; genus Rhizobacter; species Rhizobacter sp. P3_B12. The sequence goes on from NZ_JBFUGN010000019.1 coordinate 3,979, forward strand.
GCCGCTGGGCGTGGTGATGTCGARCGACCAGTGGACGCAGGTCTACGAGATCGTGGCCGGGCTGGCCAGCGCGCACCGCACCACGCTGGTGTTCGTCAACACCCGCCGCATGGCCGAGCGCGCCACGCGCCACCTGGGCGAGCTGCTGGGCAAGGAGCGCGTGGCCGCGCACCACGGCAGCCTGGCGAAAGAGATCCGCCTCGATGCCGAGCAGCGCCTGAAGCGCGGCGAGCTCAAGCTGCTGGTGGCCACCGCGTCGCTGGAGCTGGGCCTGGACATCGGCGATGTGGATCTGGTCTGCCAGCTCGGTTCGCCGCGCGCCATCGCCACCTTCCTGCAGCGCGCCGGCCGCTCCGGCCACGCGGTGGGCGGTGTGCCCAAGGCGCGGCTCTTCCCGCAGTCGCGCGACGAGCTGGTGGAGTGCGCGGCCTTGCTCGACTGCGTGCGCCGCGCCGAACTCGATGTCCTGAGCGTGCTGCCCGCGCCGCTCGACGTGCTGGCCCAGCACATCGTCGCCGAGGTCGCCAGCCGCGAGTGGGACGAAGACGAACTCTTTGCGCTGATGCGTCGCGCCTGGCCCTACGCGCAGCTCAAGCGCGAAGACTTCAACGCCGTGGTGCGCATGCTGGCCGACGGCTTCAGCACCCGCAACGGCCAGCGCGCGAGCTATGTGCACCGCGATGCTGTGCACCACCGCCTGCGCGAGCGCAAGGGCGCGCGCCTGACCGCGCTCACCTCGGGCGGCGCCATCCCCGAGACGGCCGACTACACCGTGCTGCTGGAACCGCAGGCCGACAAGATCGGTACCGTGCACGAAGACTTTGCCGTCGAGAGCATCGCCGGCGACGTGTTCCAGCTCGGCAACACCAGCTACCGCATCCTGCGCGTCGAGCCCGGCCGCGTGCGGGTGGAAGACGCGCATGGCGCTGCGCCCAACATCCCGTTCTGGCTCGGTGAGGCACCGGGCCGCAGCGACGAGTTGTCATTCGGCGTCTCGCGCCTGCGCGAAGAAGTGGCCACGCTGATCGCCTCGGAAGGCGCCGACGCCGCGACCGGCTGGCTCACCGACACCCTGAGTCTGGACGCCGAGGCCGCGCGCCAGCTCGTCGACTACCTGGCGCGCGCGCTCGGCACGCTGGGCGCCGTGCCCACGCAAGACCGCATCGTGCTCGAGCGCTTCTTCGACGAATCGGGTGGCATGCAGCTGGTGGTGCACTCGCCCTACGGCAGCCGCCTCAACCGCGCCTGGGGCCTGGCGCTGCGCAAGCGCTTCTGCCGGCAGTTCAACTTCGAGCTGCAGGCAGCCGCCACCGAAGACGCGATCGTGCTGTCGCTCTCCACCAGCCACAGCTTCCCGCTCGAAGAGGTGTCGCGCTACCTGCACAGCAACACCGCGCTCGACGTGTTGGTGCAGGCCCTGCTCGACGCGCCGCTGTTCGGCGTGCGCTGGCGCTGGAACGCCACCACGGCGCTGGCCTTGCCGCGCTTCAGTGGCGGGCGCAAGGTGGCGCCGCAGCTGCAGCGCATGAAGTCGGAAGACCTGCTCGCGAGCGTGTTCCCCGACCAGGTGGCTTGCGCCGAGAACCTGGCCGGCGAACGCGAGGTGCCCGAGCACCCGCTGGTGGCGCAGACCATGTATGACTGCCTCTACGACGCGATGGACGCCGAGGGCTGGCTGCACCTGCTGCGCCGCATGGAAGCGGGGCAGGTGAGCGTCGTCGCAAGAGACCTGCCGGCACCGTCGCCGCTTGCCGCCGAAGCCTTGAACGCGCGGCCCTACGCCTACCTCGACGACGCGCCCCTCGAAGAGCGCCGCACCCAGGCCGTGCAGAGCCGCCGCTACAGCGACCCCGACAGCCCGGACGACATGGGCCAGCTCGATGCCGAGGCGATTGCCGGTGTGCGCGAAGAGGCCTGGCCGCGGGTGCGGAGCGTTGATGAGATGCATGAGGCGCTGAGTGGCCTGGGCCTGATCACGTCGGACGAGGTGTCCAGCAACGAAGGGTGGGCCGATTGGTTGGGTGAACTGGCGCAATCTGGCCGGGCGACCTGTCTGCAAATCGCCGTTCGGGCTGAGCCTGTCGAAGCCAGCGTGCCCAAGGAGGCGGGCCTGTGGGCCGCCGCAGAGCGCCTGTCGCAGGTCATCGACCTCTACCTCGCCTGCGAGACCCACCCGCCGATCGACATCCCCGCCGAATACGCCGAGAAACCGGCCACCCACGAAGACGCCCTGCGCGACCTGCTGCGCTCGCGCCTGAGCGGCCTCGGCCCGATCACCGCACGCGAGATCGCGCTGCAGCTCCAGCTGCCGCTCGCCGACATCGACCACGCCTTGCTCGCACTGCAAAGCGAAGGCACGGTGATGCAAGGCAAGTTCACGCCCGCGGCGCAGACCACCGAGTGGTGCGAGCGCCACCTGCTCGCGCGCATCCACCGCTATACGCTGAAGCGCCTGCGCCGCGAGATCGAGCCGGTCGAGCCGCGCGACTTCGTACGCTTCCTCCTCGAGTGGCAGCACGTCGGCGCGACCAGCCGGGTCAGTGGCCCCGAAGCATTGGCGGGCGTGCTCTCGCAGCTCGAAGGCTTCGAGGCACCGGCCGCGATGTGGGAGGCCGAGCTGTTGCCCGCGCGCGTGAAAGACTATTCGTCGTCGTGGCTCGACGACCTGTGCACTGCCGGCCGCACGCTGTGGACGCGCCTGCGGCCCATGGCCACTGCGAGCGGGGGCGGCGGCTCGCTGCGGTCCACGCCCATCGTGCTGCTGCCGCGCCGCAGCGCGCCGCTGTGGGGCCGCATCGCCCCGCCGCCGGCCGACGACGCAGCCTTGAGCTCGCGCACCCAGCGCGTGGCCACCTACCTGGCCGAACACGGTGCTTCGTTCTTCGATGAGATCGCGCAAGGCGCCCACCTGCTGCGCACCGAGCTTGAAGACGCGCTCAGCGAGCTTGTCGTGCGTGGTCGTATCAACTGCGACAGCTATGCCGGCCTGCGCGCCTTGCTCGTGCCGGCCGCCAAGCGGGCTTCGGCGCATTCGTCGCGCCACCGCCGCCGTGTGGCGCTGTTCGGCATCGAGGATGCGGGCCGCTGGACGCTGATCCGCCAGCCTGCGCCGGCGAGCACCGATGCGTCGACCGAGGCCATCGAGCACATCGCCCGCACGCTGCTGCGCCGCTACGGCGTGGTGTCGTGGCGCCTGCTGGAGCGCGAGGCCGCCTGGCTGCCCGCCTGGCGCGACATGGTGCGTGTGTACCGCCGGCTCGAAGCGCGGGGCGAGATCCGCGGCGGCCGCTTCATCGCCGGCCTGTCGGGCGAGCAGTTCGCGTTGCCCGACGCCATTGGCCTGATGCGCCAGGTGCGCCGCCAGCCGGCCGACGAGCACCTGGTGTGCCTGGCTGCCACCGACCCAGCCAACCTGCTGGGAACGCTGCTGCCTGGCGCCAAGGTGGCGCGTGTGGCCGGCTCGCGGGTGCTGTACCGCGGCGGCGTGCCCATCGCCACGAGCGTGAGCGGGCAGGTCGAGCTGCTGGTGGCTTTGAGCCCGAGCGACGAGCGTGCCGCGGTCAGGGCGCTGGCGCTCGACCCGAACCTGCGCTTCCTGGAGATGGAGTCTGCGATCGAGGCGTGAGGGTCACGAAGGAGCGGTGGCGCATCGGTCAGAATTGCCTTCCGTGGACGCCGTGCGTAAGGCGCTCGACGAGGCGCAGTCGACGCTCTCGAAGATGGCGTCGGTGATCGGCCAATACGACGCCGTGGACATCGACGACCAGGTCGTGGCGCAGATGATCAAGAAGGGCTGGAGCGAAGAGGAAGTCTGGAAGCTCAAAGCGGAGGGCTTCCGCTACTCGCCTTGCCGCGACTCGCTGCTCGGGCCGATCATGAGCAGCGACGAGATAGAAGACCTCGACGAGGACGACGCGGACCACATGAGACTTGCTTGACAGCAATCATTCGCGAGTGTCTGCCGATGGCTTCGCGCACCTGTGAGGCACTGTTCGGGTCGACCATGAGGGCTCAACTTGAGCGGCCGGACTTTGATGTCTGCGGAACCGATCATCTTTTTCTCCTCTGCAGTTCTCCCTGATTCAGTTTAGTTGGTCATGCCGCTTACTCGTTGCCGCGCCGTCGCCGGTGCGACGGCGGTGCTGACCTAGTCGAATGGCTCCTGCCGCGAGCTTTCGTCGGCGCTGCTCCGCCACTACGAAGATGACGTCCGCCCATTCCACCAACTCTGCAGAGAGTGGGATCTAGTCGCCGCGATTGGTTCCAGCCGACGCAGTCTCGATGCCGGTTCGGTCAGCGAAAACCTGCTCCGCTGTTGGGCTGTGGAGTCGGTTTTGGCTGCAAACAAAGAGGATGTGCAAGGGTCGTGAACGCTCTAGAACGGCACGTCATCATCTGTGTCATCGAATCCCGTGCTTGACTTCCTCGCCGGGGCCTTGACTGGTGACCGTCGAGCAACCGGTTCTGGATGTTCGTCTCCATCGTCGCCTGGCGCACCTCCCCCGGTGCGGCCGACGTCGCCTCCCACATCCGTCAGTGCCGCTTGGAGCGCCTTCTCGACAGCGTCGATGCGCTCCTTGCAGACCTTGTACGCCGCGACTGACTCGGTGACGATGGATAGGAGGTCATCGATGTTCGGCTCAGTCTGCTCGCGCAGAGTCTCCGCGTGTTCCTGCAACACGCCATAGGCCTCACGAAAGGTTCGGGCTGCCATGTCTACTTGTCTCCAATATCAAGTTCGCCGAGGACCTCGTCTGAGGTTCCGAGTTTGACGTCCCGCACTGTCGCATCGACCTTGCCGTCGCTGAACGCGACTTCGATGCTTTCTGCCGAAGCTGCGCTCTCGGCGCTAGTGAGGGTCTTGCCGTCGGTGCCCCGAACGATGGCAAAGCCTCGCCCGAGTGTCTTCTGCGGGCCTTGACCTGCAATCTCGCGAAACAGCGCCTGCGCACCAGTGGACGCGTCTCGTATGGTTTGACGCGAGCGGTCAACAAAGTCGTTGAACTCGCTGTCGGTAGCATCCCGAGAGCGCCGTACGTCCAAACCTGCTCGGTCAAGAATCGCAGGCAAGGTGCCGTCCAGCTGGACCTTGGCGGTCCGCAATGCCGAGAACGCTTCAGCCTTGACGGCGCTCAGCGCCGCAGGAACGACATGCTTGGCCTGCGTCACGTGGCCGGCCGCGCCGTTTCGAACTTCTCCGAAAAGCTCTTGCACCTCACCGGCTGCTCGATGCACGACACGCACTGAGTCGAGCCGCAGGTCCGCCATTAACTGCGAGCATTGCGCACGGGCGTCGGCGAGGGTGCTCGAGGCGGCTGCCTTGACCTCACGGTCCAGTCGCTCGATGGACGTCTGCATCCGGTCGGCGTCGCGGCTCCCTTGATTGACGATGCCTTCGAAGGCGATACGGGCTTCGCGCGCTCTCTGGGTGACCAGTTTCTCGATGCCGGCGATGACCTTGCTTGGTGTGTCGAAGGATGTGTGGGCCACCTCGTCGAGCACGGTGCTGTCTCGCTCGTGACCGATGCCGGTGAGCACGGGCACAGGGCATTCGCAAATGAAGCGCGCGAGCGCGTAGTCATTCAACCAGGCCAGGTCGTTCACGGCGCCTCCGCCTCGGATGAGGATGACTGCGTCTGGAGACTGGCCGGCCGGAAACTGTGCCAGTCCGGCTACGAGGGCTTCAACAATCTCCCCTGCGGCGCCTTCACCCTGGAATCTGCTGTGCACATAGGTGAAGCGGCAGACCTCGAAATTGGCGAGCCGGTCAGCTTCCTTCGAGAAGTCGCCCAGGCCAGCGCCTCCCTGCGGTGCGACCACGAGTACCGCGCAGAAGTCCCACACTGCCGGCAAGCGCTTGTTGAGGCCAAAGATCTGCTCGCGCTTCAGGCGCTCGCGGAGCTCTCGTTTCTTCGCTTCCAGGTCCCCGAGGGTATACGTCGGGTCGACGGCATCAATCTCGAGCGAGAAGCCAAACTGCGGCTTGAAGACCGGTCGAGCGCGAACAAGAAGTTTGATGCCGGCACCGAGGGTGGCCCCGGTGGCGCGTTCGAACTCCGGAATGATGCGCTCCGCGGTTCGGGCCCAGATGGCTGCGTTGGCCTTTGCGAGGGCGCGGCCGTCGGAGTCTCGCTCCGACAGCTCAAGGTAGACGTGACCGTCTTTGACAGAGGCACGCAGGACCTCGGCGGTTGTCCATACACCGGAGGCGTAGGCGTCGCCAACGGCCTTGGCTACGCCTTGCAGGAGTCGGGAGAGCGGCACTCCGCGCGGCGCAGATTGCAGGGCTGTGGATGGGCTGGTTGGGGTGACGTCGCGGGCGGGCGATGCCTGTGACGAGTTCGGAAGCCAGCTAGCAAAGGGTGCCAAGTCCAGTCCATCGAGTACGTACCAGCGCCTGGCAACACTGTCCCAGCGGGCTCCCAATGCCTTGACTGAGTCCTTCTCTTTGAACGGTACGGTGAGGTAGGTGTTGGGCATGTAGCGGCAGCAGGCCTTCCAGACTGAAGAGGGATCAGGGTGCTTCGACCCGCTGGCCGACTGTGGACCTCTTGGCGGCTTGTTCTACGGACCGGGCGCCGACGGGCAGATGGTCATGTATGCGCAGCGCCCGCAATGCCGACCTTTGGTTGGGCTGTTGTCTCCCGCAAGCATTCGCACCGCAGCTTTGAACGACTTGGTCGCCTCAAGCCTCTTCCCGCCTGGAACGTCGTCGACCTTGTCGGACAGAACGTGGTTGAGCGTCATTGTCTTCGTGCCGGCCAGGTCCAGACCCGGAACAATAGGCTTCAGGACCGTCTTCATTTCAGAGACCCCGCGACGTGCGAACCGCATCATCGCGAACTCAGTGGCGTACTTCCGTTCGATGACAAAGCCCCACGGCATTTGGACAGTTACTCCGCCGACTATAGAAGTAGGTTCGGCAAACCGACCGTCTTCCTCAAGAATCGAGCCCATAAGCTCGAGGCCGCGCGAGAACGCGAAGTTCGCATCTCGCCAAAGCGACGGGTCCTCGACCTCGGTGGGAAGCTTCTGCTTTGCCCAACCTTCAAGCATGTGTGCCGCGGGCGCACCTGCTGTTCCAGCTGCCACGGCCTTCAGTGCGCTCATGACGGCCCAACGCGCCCTCAGAGAACTGTCGATGTCGGCTTCACTTACCAGTTCCAATATGTGCGCGTACCAATACTGAAGCGAGCACAGGGTATAGGTGGTGAAGTGCTCAAACTTTACGATGTTCGGAGCAGCGAATGCCTTCCTCGGTGAAGCACTGGCCCGCTTGATGGCTGGACCGTTGTAGGCTACCGGTTCGAACTTTCGAGGAAAGTGTTGCAGTTGCGGCGCGAGCGTGTGGTCGCCGAACTCTTTCTCTTGGTAGATGTAGAGGTGCCGCTTGGCTCGGGATGCGGCGACGTAGAGCAAGTTGTTTCGCTCAACGGCTTCTTCAACGTCGTACTCCGCCTGACTACTTCCGAGAGCCTCCGGAGGAACGATTTCCAACACGTTTTCTGGCGGCGACCAGCTTGGGGTTTGAGCACCGTAGTCGTCGGCGTTGACGAAGGCAACATGGACCGCCTCGAACTCAAGTCCCTTGCTGCTATGCACGGTCAGCAGCCGCACGCCGTCTAGGTTTCCCGCCTCTGCCGGCAGCTCGCGGTCGACGTAGGATTCGCCGATGCGCTGGCGCAGACGTTGACGCATCAAGAACCGTGAGAGACGAGCCTCCTTGATTTCGCCATCACCGTTGCGAACGGCGTACGCGAACTGCCACAGTGCGATCCGTTGGACCCAAGCGGCGACAGATTGGTCCTTCGGTGCAGGCAAGCTGAAACGATGCTCAAGAAGCATGTCGCAAACAAAGACCCACGGATTGGAGCTGTGGCGGCGGCCTTCCAGAAGCTTCCGCAGTGCCGTAACCACTGCAATGCCAGTCGCCGACAGACCCGGTGGCGGATGCTGAAGCCATCGTCCGCGCTGATATGCAACGTCGGTGTTCGCAGCTTCAAGCAATCGCTGGATGTCCTTCATTGGCATCGCCAGGTCGGGCACTTYCATCAGGCCAATCAGCGCGCGCGGCTGACGCTCGACGAGCAACTGCATGAGGCAGAGCAGGCGCTTGACCTCCGGTCGTTCAGCCAGCTCTCCGATATAGATGACAGGTATTCCTTGGCTTGTCAGAGTCTCGGACGCGCGCTGAACGTCGTTCCCTTTGCGGCACAAGACAGCCTGTTTGCCGAAAGCCACCCCATCCTTCTTCTTCAAGGCGTTTACGGATGCGGTTACTGCGCCCAGTAGCTCTTCGCGTTTTTCGCAAGTGACCACCTTCGGCATCTCGCCACAAGCGCCCTTGGCCGCTTTCATCCGGTCCAGCGGCATCGTGGCCTGGAGTTTGTGCTGACGACCAACCTCCTGCACCAGGTCAAGGATTTCGCTGGCACTGCGCCGGTTGATGTCGAGGGGGTAACGCTGAATCTTCGTGCCACCCGCGTGGGCTTTGAATTCGGTGTCGAACTTCAGCAGGCTTTTCAACGATGCGCCGCGCCAATGATGGATGGCTTGGCGAACGTCCCCAACGACCCAGATTGACTTCGCCTTCTGCGCCAGTTGTCGAAGCAGTTCGACCATGGCCTGCGTGACGTCCTGGTACTCGTCGACAAGGATGTACTCGAAACAGTCGGCCAACTCGGTGAAGGGCGCCCTATTTGCCTTGAGAGCCAAAGCGGGTTTTGCGATCAGGTCGACGAAGTCGACTGTTCGCCGCCCCGCAAGAAGTCGCTCATGAGCCTCATATATTGTTGCGACATCGAGGCGCCTACGCTGAAGCTCCTCGTCTTTGTCGGGATGGTCTTCGATGAACCGGCGGTATGACTGCGGTGAGACCAACTCCTCCTTGAGTCGCTTAATTCCGTCGACGACAGGGCTCAGCCAGTCATACGGGTCCTCCACACGCAGGTAGTAGTTCAAGTCCAGCTGCGGCAGTCCCGCCACAAGGGTCGTCAGCGACGTGAGCCTGTCGGCCACATGCAGGTCGGAGTCGAGCTTGAAAAACTGGTGGAATTTGCGAAGGAACTCAAGGCCAAAGGCGTGGAAGGTGCCCGCCCACACGTCGGCTGCTCGGTCGATACCAGCACCCCGAAGGCGTTCTACGAGCTCGAATGCGGCCTTGTTCGTGAACGTCAGGACCAGAATCTTGCTTGGGTCGACCTTCTTTTCTTCGACTAGGTACTTGACGCGATGAATGAGCGTCGACGTCTTTCCCGTCCCCGGACCGGCGACCACGTTGGCTGCACGCTCCTCGGCTCGAGCGGCGGCTAGCTGATCGGGACTTGGGGGCTTGAGCTCGCTGACACTGGATTCGGCATCAGGCAGAAGGAGCGCGTCTAGCATTTGCTGCCGTGCGAATTCCAACGGAATTCCGAGCTGTTTCGCGACGTTATCTGGTCCTTTGCCTTTGTTTGCTAGGCGGCGTGCGAGGTCACGCGGAAGAAGCAGTTCTCTTGCGTAGACGTTGGCCTGGAGTTCCTGCCTCTCGCGGGCGCCATAGGCCTCCACCTTCATGACGGCAGGAGAACCATCACTTCCGAACAGTGTCTTCAGGTGCGCGACTGTTGTGGGAGCTTTGGTTGCGTCGAGGAACCAGTGCCCAAGCTCGTGCGCGACAAGTCCACAGAACTTGTCGCTCCACTTGGGGATTTCCTTGCTGACGTAGATAAACCTCTGCTCCCGCTGCAGAACAGCGCTGCCTTGCCCCAAGTCGGGGTAGCTTGGCTCAACGGGCTCGATGGCAAGAGTGAGCGCATCTTCAACGGCTGTCAGAAGGTCTTTCGCCGATATTGCGTCGTCGCTTTTCCCTGGCGCCAGCTTCTCGCGCGTTGCCCTGGCTTCGTCTCGAGCACGTTGAAAAGGGTTCATACGCCCTACTCATCAAGTTGGAGGAGTTCTTTGGTCTGGTCTGCCGGAAGCTTGAGTGACTTCACGGCCTCCTCCCACGAAGTCGCCGCGGCGGAAACTTGAGGTTTGCCTTTCTCGGCTTTGAAAGCCGGGACGCGGCGCCCTGCGAAGGTCCCCTCAAAGAATGCGGTCAGTGCCTGCTCCGAGGCCTCAAGAACCTCGGCGAGTCGCCCCAATAGCTTCTTGGGTGCACGGATGGAACCCGCCAGGACCCCAGAGAGCAAAGCAGCGGCGTACGCTCCCACACCAACTTTAGGTGCAAGCTTCCGAACGGCTGGGCCGCGATACACAGCAACTCTCTGTTCAATATCGGCGAATTGAGTCTGCAGGACAAGGCCATGTGCCAAGCACATAGCTCCAAACTCAGACGCGGAGCGTCGATATTCCTTGGCAGCGGAGCGCAGACGAACTCCTAATTCGGGTTCGACACGCACCATTACTTGCTCGGTCTCCGAAGGTTGCCACCGCCGAACTTCGGACGACAACAGAGAGAGCAGTTCCTTGGAACTCTCCGAATACGACCGCTCATCAAAGTCCTCGAACCCGACTCCTGCGAGCTGCCGAGCGACTTCCGCAAAGCTCGCTTGATGCAAGTCAGCGATGTCCTGTACGGATGTCTTCAGCCCCAATGGCATGGTGACTCCGATCGTCCACTGTCGGGCTTTGCCTTTGAATCGCTCGGCCTTTGCATCCTCAAGAGAGGGGATGCGTTCAGGCGCCGAGGAGTGCGACAAGGCAGGGTTGCGCCATGCGTCGGGCCACTCTCCGGTCGGTGTCCTCGTTAGCACATCGGTGAGTTCCAGAAGCACAGCACGAATTGCTTGAAGCGCCGTAGGCGCAGTCGCAGTCCGCTTTCCAAGTACCGGAAGCTCGAACGAGCATTGGACGCCTACCTCGGTGGCTTGCTCGATGTGAGTGCTCTTTAGAACTTCGAAGTAGAGCCCCGGAAGTTGGTCAAGCATCGCTCTTGCCTCTGCGGTCCCCATCGGGTCAAGAGCGGGATTCATTGGCGGCCTCCATGGCGAAGATGGGCGAACACCCGCCCCTTGACAACAGTGTAGGCATGTATCAACAATATAGCAACCCCGGAGGAGCTCATGACGGAGACCGACCTCGCTGCGGCCGTCAAAGCTGCCGTGGACCAATGGATGCAATCGACGCCGCCTGCACAGCGGCGGGCGGAGTTGTTGGCGCCTGCCGGCCTCAGCGCGGCCTTGGGCCTGACCGTGGAGGCGCTTCTGGCTGGCAAAGGACAGAGCGCCGCAGCTGCTCGGGTCTTCGTGTTGAGCGCGCCGTACTGCCATCTTCCGAGCGTGTTCGATGCAACCGCGCTGCTGGTCGATACGCCAGAAGTATTCACCCCGGTGCCGATTGCGGATGGCGCGGTGGCGGGACAGGCTGCGGCACTCGCCGTGCATGGCCTGCTGCGACTGGAGACGGTCTCTTACGGCTCCGAAAATGAAGGCAACCTGTTCGTCAACCTCGTCGCGATGCCCGGAACTGGTGCTGTCGCGGAAAAGTCGAAAGGCGGAATGCGTGGGCATACCGACGCAGTGAGTTTCCCCTTCAACGGGGACGACGACCCCGATGATGGCCGCATCGCCCCGTCTCCCGACCTCGTGACGCTAATCGGGCTGCGCAATCCGAAGGGCGTGCCGACGAGGTTGATGCCAACCAAGGATGTGCTGGCACAGCTGTCGTCGGCGGACGTGGACGAGCTCAAGAAGCCCCAGTTCTCCATCCGTGCGCAGAGGACCTTCAGGCAAGGGACAAAGCGAACTCTGGGCAAGGAGCACGTCGTGATCGACGCCCCGGTGCTGAAGGATTCAAGCGGAGGCACCTACGTGCGGTACAGCCATAGTAATGTCGTGCCGACGGTTACTGGCGGCCCCGCCGAGCAGGCTTCGAACAAGCTGGAGGCCGCCTGCAATGCCAGTGCGAAGCCGGTGGTCGTTCAGCCAGGCGATTTACTCATTGTCAGCAACCGGTTGGCCTTGCATGGACGCGGTGAGGTTGGCGACGACGTCGGCGGCCAGTCCCGATGGCTCCTGCGCACGTATGCCCTCGACACATCGAGCCTGCAAGCGCATAAGCGGCACCAAGGCACCGCTGCGCCACACGTGCTGTACCCGTAGTGCGAGTGGCGCTGGGATTGAATGCCGCTGGCGGGCATGGCGACGTTGAAAAAAGGCCTTCATGCCGGGACGCCCAAAGTCCTCGACTGTGTGTGAGTGCTGACCGGGTGTCTATGGGTTAGTAAAGTCAGTGGATCTGAAGCGCGCCGCGAACGCGCTGTGCGGCTGAGCCATCCATCGAGGGCTGTGCGACCGCCTTCTAGTGCGCGGGCGGTTTTCAGACAGTTCCGATTTGGATCGATTGCGCGAGTTCGTGCAGGTGCACAGCAGAAGTCCGACCCGACCCGATCCACCGGAGGCGCAGTGCGTCAACGAGCGTTCCTGCGTGTCGCGTCGCTTGGCCGATCGTTCGGCTACTTCTGGAACGCTGCAGCGTCCGCATTCAGACGGAATGCGGCCCGTCGATGGCTGGAGGCGACCGACCACAACCGCTGTGTAACCGTCGCTCGGGAGTCATCGACTGCTTGAGACTGCGAGCTGCCCATCGGGGACAAACGTTGAACGACTGCAAAGACTAGAAGCGGTCTTACACATCTCCGCGAGCCCGGTGACCGCTGCACCCTTCGGACCGATCATTGGTACTTCAAAGAGCGCGCGGCGGTCTTGACCGACTCCTTTCCTGCGGGATGAACGCCCGCTCCCTACAGTAATCCTCGACCCTCAGCTGCCCCTCGGCGCTCCGGAGACCTGCCCGACGGCCAACGCTCGGCCCCGCGCTTTTCGCATCCAAGAAGCTGCCGCTCGCGGCTACTGGACCCGGCCAGGGGTGCTGACATCCCTGATGGTCCGGTATGAAGCACCCCTCGTAAGAGTGTCCTCGCGTGAGGAACAGTTAGGCGAGTCAAGGCCGCGCCACGGGCCGTTCGCCTCGACTATGCGCCCGTCGCGCCGCTCCCTGTCGCAGCCTACAGGCAGCCTCAAGATGTATCGATGCTAGACCCGCGTGAAGAGATAGTCGCCGGGCGGGTATGCCGGATCTTCGGGCTGGACAAGACTCTGGAAAGTCCCCTGTGGCGTTTTCTTGACACGCATGCCTGACCACTTCGTGGCGAGGATTGGCCCCTGTAGGCGAAGGACGAGAAATGACGGGTGCGGGTCGCGGGCCAAGATGGCCTGCTGTAGAGCTGCATCCTGGAATCCGAGCATCCGCAGGACGGCCAAATCGTTGTTGGGTCGTTCGATGCGCCATTCAGGTCCCTGCTGAACCACTGGGAGGGTCTTCTTGTAGACCAACCCGGTCTCGGGGCCGGTCTCGGTCCATTCGGCTGAGTCTCCCTTGATTGCCAATGAGAATCTTCCGTTTGCATCTGTGCTACGCCAGGTCCCGGATATGGTCGGCTTCTCCGTGAATGCAAACACCACGGGGGTGTGCACCGTTTTCGCATCGGTCACTAGCAGGAAGTCGCCGCCCTTGCCCTTTGCCTCTGCGCCATTGCGCCAGTCCCCATAAGTTCCGTTCGTTATAGGCCAGCCTCCATCAAACGGTGTCTTTGAAATGCTGTCCGGAAGGGCAAAGAAGCCGAGAGGCTGAAGGCCTTCAAAGTCGAAAGAGTCCATTACGTAGGTGACGAAGTCGGTGACATGGACAGCCACCGTGCCGTCCGCTGCCCTCTTGGCAGTGCCAACGGGGACGGCGTAGAAGTTGAAGCTTCCCAAGCCTCCGAGTAGCGGATCGATTGGGGTGATTCCAAGGTCGGTCACCACGGCACTGCTCTCCACGCGTTGCGCATGGAACGCTTTCACGTCCATGCTCCTGTCCCACTTGATAACACCGAGTTCGACCGAGTTTTCAGCGGTCTTCTCAAACTGCGCGGTGACCTGCGCGATGATGGCCTTCCGCGCATCTCCGCCTGAATCGATCGCAAGGGCCTGGAGGATGCCGAAAGCCATCTTGGCGCGCCCATCAGTGTCGACYTCAGGGCGCAACAGCCAGTCCATCGTGATTCCGCTCTGTTCCGGCCACACCACGACCGAGAAGTCGAAGTGGTCTGGGGGCGTAGGGGCAGCAACATGCGCAGCCAAGCCGAACCAAATCTCCTGGAGCTTGGCGGCTTTCTCCCACTCCATGTTCGCGATCTTCTGGCCGAACGCGCGCATGATCGACGCGATTTGTGTGACGGAAACAGGCATCGGAGTAGCCTCTCTGGATTGCGCGGAAGTGTATGGACATAACCCCACAGTCTCGGAGCGACGGCTGAGCTTCGGGGCGAAACTGGAGTTCGGAGCGGTCCGAACGTATCGAGCGGCCTCAGTTGCTTGGCGACGTTCCTTTCTTGACGAGCTTGACGGGGGGCGAAATGGCGATGAGCCGCGCCTGTGCTTCCGGCATTTGACGCAGCGACGCCACGCTCACCGCATCGGCCGGGTCGAAGGCGCCGTGCGCGCCGAAGAACCAGTCGAAATCGAGGCGTCCACCGAACCCGGCCCCGCTGTCGAGACGTGACACCAGGACGGAGGATTCGGCCCAGAGTTCCGAGGCCACGCCCCCTGTTTTGAGCTGCACGCCGGTCAAGGTGACGAAGATGCCGTGTGGTGTTGCTTTGTTCAGGCTGTCGGGGGCCTTCCCAACGGACTTGACGGTGGCCATGCCGCCACCCTGGATGATCCACCGACCGGCGCGCACCGTCAGGTCAGGTTCGGTGTCGTGGCCTGTGGAGAGGTCAAGATCCAGTTCCACGGCGTGGACGGGTTTGTCGGCGCCGGTGGGGCGAGGGAGTTTCACCACCCACGGCACTCCTTGGCCGGTCCCCCGAACGCCGAAGGTCAACGCGTCGATGTCGGCCAGCGTGCTTTCCGCACCGATGAGCCGGACGTGCATCGACAGCCTCTTCTGATTCGGCTCGTCCACGTTGAAGCCCACCGACACCAGGTCGTGGTACGCCTGCCGGTACTCATCAGGGCAGAGCGCGTTTTCCGGCATGTACACGCAAGGCCGGCTGGGTACCTCGAACTCCAGCAGCCGGGCGAACTCCGGTCGTTCCACGAGGGGCGGCTCCGGCATGTTCCGGGCCGCGAGCATCCAGGCGTCGCGCAACAACTCCTTCGGTTCGCCCAGCCCGCGGATGTGGCGGGAGTAGAGCGCTGCGACGTGGCGTTGTGTCGAGGTCGGGAAGCGTTGTGCGCTCTGGCGACTGCGGACCCAGAGCGGTGTGCCGCCGGCCCGGCGATGCAGGCTCAGCGCCTGGGCGTCCAGCTCGCCTGCCAGTTCGCCGGCCAGTTCGGACACGGGCACGTCTTGCTCGGCGTCGCCGGCGAAGACGGTGTCGAAGTCGCGGCCCGTGCGAGCCCAGCGCAGCGCCGTCGGGGCGCTGGCGTTGATGGGGTGATAGTCCAATGTTTCTGTCCTCGTTCTTGTTTTTGTTTTTCTCTCTGTCCGAAACGTCATGTCACCCCAGGCTAACGGCCCGGACCAATCGATGCTGCCGAGCAGTTGCCAGTTGCCCTGGCCGAGGTCCGCGTTGCCGTCGCCGTTCGAGGTTTGCAGGAGGACGGACAGGTTGGCCAGGCGACCGCTGCCGGGCACGTGCATCAGCGCGACCGATGCGCCTTCCGGAGCGATCGGCATGGAGGCGATGCACAGCCAGGCGTYGACGCTCTTGCCACGGGCCTTGGGCGGGGCAGCGGTCTCGTCAACGAAGTACTTGGGAATCAGGATGTCGAGCCAGACGTGATCGCCTCGCGGCAGGTGCCGGCCCCGCGCAAGCACCTGCGTTTCCGTCTTGTCACCGTTCTCGACTTCGATGAGCGTCTCGTTCGTCCAGTCGCGTTTGACCGTGCCGCTAAACCAGCACGCCGAGTCGAAAGGAATGTTTTTGCGGACGCCCAGCAGGGTGAGGTCGGGGACCAGCCAGGCCGGGTCGAGATGCCGCCGCAACGACACACTCAAGAACGATTCCTCCATCCGCACCGGCTTGAATTCCGCCGCCCCTTCGCTCGTCGGCAGCACCTGCAGCGGATGCAGCATGAGCGCCATGTTCGGGAACGCTTGCCCCGTTCCCTGCGTCGCGTCGAAGGTCAGTCCGATCGGGCCTTGCGCCGACAGCACCAGCGACCGCGCCAGCGCCTCGTCGAGCGGGCGGTAGGACAGGCGGGGGTCGGGGCCTGCCTCCTTGCGTGCATCGGCGGGAAGTACCTTCGGCCCGGACAGGTCGTACCCCACCCCCTGCCGGATCTCGCCGGCCATGCGCTCGGCCAGGCCGCCGAGGTCGAAAGGGCGGTCATGCAGGATGGCGAGGAC
>NZ_JBFUGN010000020.1:0-20203 GCF_056402895.1 Rhizobacter sp. P3_B12
CCGCGGGTTCATCCGCGCAGCTGCCGCAGCTGACGCTCGGCACGCGCGATGCGCGCCAGCGCATCTCGGCGAACCGGCCGCTCAGCAGCTACAACGCGACCAACTTCTCGACCATCCAGAACGATTTCACGCTGTCGCTCGCGGCCAGCTACGAGGTCGACCTGGCCGGGCGGGTGCAGCGCAGCGTCGAGGGCGCGCGCGCCTCGGCCGAGCAATCGGCGGCCGACCTGGAGAACACGCGGCTGCTGCTGACGGCCGAGCTGGCAGTCGACTACTTCAGCTTGCGCGCGCTCGACACCGAGCTCGACGTGCTGTCGCGCTCGATCGCCTTGCAGCGGCGTTCGCTGGAGCTGGTGACCGCGCGGCACGACCTGGGCGCGGCTTCGGGCCTCGACGTGGCGCAGCAGCAGGCGCTGCTCGACACGACGCTGACGCAGGTCGACGTGCTGCGCCGCCAGCGCGCGCAGTTCGAGCACGCGATCGCCACGCTGACCGGCACGCCGGCGCCGTTGTTCTCGATCGCGCCCGAGGTGAAGGTGTTCGAGCCGCCGGCGATCCCGCTGGGCGTGCCGTCGGACGTGCTGCAGCGCCGGCCCGACGTGGCGGCGGCCGAGCGCGCGATGGCGGCGGCGAACGCGCAGATCGGCGTCGCGAGCGCGGCGTTCTACCCGAGCGTGATGCTGGCGCCCTCGGTCGGCTACGAGAGCCGCGACCTGTCGACGCTGTTCAACGCGCCGAGCCTGCTGTGGTCGCTCGGCGTGTCGGCCGCGCAATCGGTGTTCGACGGCGGGCGGGTGCGCGCGAACGTCGACTTCGCGAAGGCCGGCTACGACGTGACGGTGGCCAACTACCGGCGCATCGTGTTGACCGCGATGCAGGAGGTGGAAGACGGCATCACCGGGCTGGCCGCGCTGGA
The DNA here is from genome assembly GCF_056402895.1 of Rhizobacter sp. P3_B12. Lineage (NCBI taxonomy): Bacteria > Pseudomonadati > Pseudomonadota > Betaproteobacteria > Burkholderiales > Sphaerotilaceae > Rhizobacter > Rhizobacter sp. P3_B12. The sequence goes on from NZ_JBFUGN010000020.1 coordinate 917, forward strand.
CCGCGCGAGCGCGCAGGCGCAGACGGCGGTGGCCTCGGCGCGCCGCGTGCTGGAGATGGCGACCGGCCGCTACGAAGGCGGTGCGTCGACCTACTTCGACGTGATCACCGCGCAGCAGGCGCTGCTGACCAGCGAGCGCCAGGCGGCGCAGCTGCTCGGGCAAAGGCAGCTGAGTTCGGTATTCCTGGTGAAGGCGCTGGGTGGGGATTGGCAGCGCGAGGTGCAAGCGACGGCGCGCTGACCCGATTTCAGCGCGGCCGGGCAGGTTCAGGCGCGCCGCGCCGTCAGCCACTGGCCGGGCGGCAAGGCTTCGGCCACCACCCGCACTTCACCGATGTTGCCGAAGAAGCCGTCGGCACGGTCGCCGTCCCAGGAGCCGGCGCCGACCACCCAGGGCGAGCTGGCGGACAGCGTGGCCAGGCCGGGCACGTGGCTGGTGTTGCGCAGCACCGGCGCCCCTTCGACGTACATCACGGTGTCGTGCGTCGTGGGGTCGTTGACGATTGCGATGTGCACCCAGGTGCCCGCGATGATCTCGCCCGACCAGCTGGCATCGCCTTCGCGCGCGCCGCTGATCTCGGGCACCACCTCCCACTGCACCTCGCGCAGGCTGGAGATCGCGAACAGCATCGGCGGGGATTCCGGATCGCCGCCGTCGAAGCCGGGTAGCGCGCCGCGCTTGCCGTCGCGCGTCATGATGTTCATCCACGCGTGCTTCGATTTGTCCCAGGCCTTGTCGATCTTGATGAAGGCTTCGATGGTGTAGCCGGTGCTGGCGAAGGTGAGTGCGTTGATGGCCGCCGTCGTGTCGGTCAGGAAGTAGCTCATGCGCGGCGCGTTCTTGTCGGTGTTCAGGAACGCCACCGAGCCCGGTGCAGCCGACAGGCGGTGGTGGTCGTTGCTCCACACGATGTCCGCCGCCTGCGCGCCGACGATCACGCTGGTGTTGAGCGCATCGCGCTGCAGCGGGTTGGCGCCGGTCACGTCGGCGATCCGGGTGCCCGGTGCCACGGCCGCCCCCTCGGTGCCGCCGAAGAAGCGCCAGTGCGCGACGGTGGAGGCCACCTTGGGGTAGTCGTCGGTGTCCTTGGCCGCCCGCTGGACCGGGGCCGCGGGCTCGTCGTAGCCCTTCAGCACCAGGGCCTTGGCCTGCTCCACCAGGGATGACGCCACCGTGGCCTGGCCGGTGCCGAAGCCCGGGTTGAAGCGGGCGAAGCGCTTCGCGAAATCCATGCCGATGGTGAAGCTGTGGTTGGGCTCGGTCAGCACGGCCTGGTCGAAGGCGTTCAGCGTCTCCGCCGGCTTCATCGGCACCCAGGGCGAGAACGACAGCACGTTGATCTGCTTGTTGGTCAGGTCGAACTCGTAGAGCCGCATCAGGCCGTTGCCGCCCTGGTAGGCCATCTGGTAGTCCACCACCATCTCCTCGACCGCGTTGCCGAAGTCGTTGGTCTTGGTCAGGCGGGCGCCCCCATGGTGGTGGCCGTTCAGCGTCATGAAGATCTGGTCGTTGTCGCGGATCAGCTTCTCCCACAGCATCTTGCCGTAGCCGGTCTCCAGCGGGCTCACGGCGTCCGGCGCGATGTTCAGCAACTGGTGGTTGACCAGGATGACCGGCAGCGTGGGGTGGCTCGCGATCACGCCGCGCGCCCAGGCGATGCCGGCGTCCGAGATGCGCCACGACAGCGACAGCACCAGGAACTGCTGCTCTTGCGCCTTGAAGACGTGGTACTCGTGGAAGCCGGTGCCGTCGCGCTCGCCGAAGGTGGACTGGCGCTTGGCGCGCTTCGCGCCGAACCATTGCAGGTAGGGTTCGTTGGCCAGCACGCGCTGGGTGTCGGTGCCGGTCGCGGGGCTCGCGTCGTAGTCGACGTCGTTCAGCACGTCGTGGTTGCCCGCCAGGATCGAGTACGGCACCTTGGCCACTTCGAGCACCTGCATCGCGGTGTCGGCCACCTTCCATTGCTCGGGCTTGCCGACCTGGTCCACCACGTCGCCCAGGTGGATGACGAAGGGGATGTTGAGCCGTTGTGCGTTGTCGGCGATCCAGCGGGTCTGCGCGTAGTACGGCTCGCTGCCGTAGTGGCGCTCGTACTGGCTGCTCTCGGTGGACGTGGCGTAGCGCGAATAGAACTGGGTGTCGGGCAGCACCGCCAGCGCAAAGCTGGAGATCTGCGTCGACGCGGGCGCAGCGTCACCGTCGCCGCCGCCGCAGGCGGCGAGCAAGCCGCCGGTGGCGACCGTGGAAGCGGACGCGAGGCTCATCTTGAGCAGGCTGCGGCGCTGGAGGGAGGGGTACTTGTTCATGGAACCCACTCTAGGGGCGCCATATGTAGTTGCCGTGACAGTTCGATGATCGCGCGCGCGCAACAGCGGGTCACGGCGGTGTCACGAGGGGTTCCTAGCATCCATCCCTTTTTGCGAAGGAATCCATCGTGCCCCTGTCCCATCGGATCAAGCTTCTGTCGTTGTTGTTGGGAAGCCTCTCCCTGATCTACGCCTGCGGCGGCGATGGCGACAGCAGCAGCCCCATCAACGAGCCGGCCGGCAAGTGGACGGCCGGCGACCTGCACGTGCACACGGTGCAATCCGACGATTCGCGCACGACGCAGACGCTGGACTTCGTGCTGAACAAGGCCTTCGCCACCTACAAGCTGGACTGGATGGCGCTGACCAACCACCTGCGTTCGTCCAAGTACGACAACGACGGCACGCTGCTGGCCACGCCGGTTCCGTTCGCGTACGGGATGGCGTCGCACGAGATCCCGCGCGTCAAGGCGCTGCAGGCCGGCGGCACCTATGCCGGCAAGCTGATCTTCTCGGGCTTCGAATGGGACATGCCCACGCATGACCACCTGGGCGTGGCCTTGTTCGAAGGCGCGCCGACGCTGCAGGCATCGACCAGTGGCGCGAAGGAGTTCCAGTACGCCTTCACGACGCTGGCGGAATCGCAGTTCGATCCCGCCGACGTGGCCGTCTGGAAAACGAAGTACCCGCAGCGCTTCAACAGCACGGCCGCGGACGCGCTGCAGGCGATCTCGTGGCTGAAGGCGAACTACCCCGCGACCAGCTTCGCGACCCTCAACCACCCGTCGCGCAACCCTGGCAAGTACACGGTCAGCGACCTGCGCCAGATGAACGACCTGGCACCCGACATCGTGTTCATGATCGAAGGCATGGTCGGCAACCAGATGGAGCCGAACCGGGGCGGCTACACCTCGGCCTATGTGGCCGAGAACGCGCCGAACCGCACCTACGGCGGTGTCGATGCCATCGTGGCCCGGGTGGGCGGCACCTGGGATGCGTTGCTGGGCGAGGGCCGGCGCATCTGGAACATCGCCGACTCCGATTCGCACTTCGAGATCGACGCCGCCAGCAACAGCAGCGGCTACTACCCGGGCGAGTATTCGAAGAACCATGTCTGGGTGGCCGATGGCCAGGCCGGCGTCGGCGGGCTGACGAAGAGCCTGCGCGACGGCCGCATGTTCGGCGTGTTCGGCGACCTGATCGACGCGCTGGATTTCCGCGTCAGCGGGTCGACCGGCAAGGGCTTCATGGGCCAGGAGATCAAGGTGCCCGCCGGCGAGCGCGTGACGGTCACGATCCGCTTCAAGAGCCCGGCGCTGAACAACTACCAGAAGCCGGTGGACAGTGGCACGCCTGGCAACATGAAGCCGGTCGTCGACCATGTCGACCTGATCGTCGGCGACGTGACGGGCAAGGCGCTGCCGGGCACGCCCGCCTATGGCGTGGCAACGAATGCCTCGACCCAGGTGCTGCGCCGCTTCACGGCAGCCGACTGGAAGGTCGAGGCCGACGGCTACGTCTCGGTCAGCCTCCCGGTCGAGGCGAAGAAGAGCCAGTACTTCCGCCTGCGCGGCACCAACCTGGCGCCGGACGTGGCAGGGCTGACCGCCACCGGCGAGCCGCTGGCCGATCAGCAGACCACCGGCGCCGACAACACGGCCCGCGTCAACGCCATCAACGACCGCAACTACGGCAGCCTGTGGTTCTATTCGAACCCGGTGTTCGTGACGGTCGCGCCGTAGGCGTGCCGCTGTCGCACCTGCACGGCTACAACGGGTTCGGGGGGCTCTGAGCGAGCCAGGCGCGCAGCGCGGGGTCGCGCACCTCCAGCACGTCGAACAGCCCGACCGCACGCAGCGCCGGCAGCGCCTCGGCGATGTGGGCCTCCGCCGTTGCGCGCTGCGCGGTGCTCGAGGCCGGATCGCTCCACGTGCTTGCATTCGCGAGGAAGGCGGCGATCGTGCCCTTGCGGATGGGAACGCCGTTGAAGTCGCCGTGGTTGGCGGTGTCGGAAAGCACGTCGTCGGCTCGCATGTCGGTCTCCTGATGGGGGTGTGATGCGATTCTCGGCAGCCGATCGTGGCGGCACTGCGGTAATCTGGCCGATCGATACTGCACTGACGCCAATGGCCTCCGCTTCGTTCGTGTCCTCGCTGCTCGATGCCGCCGACGGGCCGGCCCTGCTCGCCACCACGCTGCAAGGCGCCGATCCGCGCGTCACCGCGATGCATGCGCATGCGCGGGGCCAGCTGTTCGGCGCGCTGCGCGGCCTGTTGTCGGTCGGCACCCGGCGCGGGCAGTGGGTGGTGCCTGCCATTCGCGTGGTGTGGATTCCGCCGCGCCAGCCGCACGCGCTGCGTTCGCATGGACCGTTCGCCGGCTGGAGCGTCTACCTCGCCGAACCGTTCTGTGCCGGGCTGCCCGAGGCGCCCTGCACGATGCGCGGCTCGGGGCTGCTGCGCGAGGCCGTGCTGCGCGCTGCCGGCTGGCCGGACGCCGCACGGCTCGACGACATCCAGCAGCGCCTGGCGACGGTGATCCACGACGAGATCCGGACGCTGCCGCGCGAAGCCTTCGGCCTGCCGCTGCCCCAGGACCGCCGCCTGCTGCGCATCGCCCGCGCGATCGGCGACCGTCCGGACGACACGCGCTCGCTCGATGACTGGGCGGCCTGGGCCGGCATCGCACCGCGCACGCTGACGCGGCGCTTCGTCGCCGAGACGGGCTTTCATTTCAGTGCCTGGCGGCAGCGCGCGCGGCTGATGCGAGCGCTCGAACTGCTGGCCACGGGTACGCCGGTGACGATCGTCGCGCTCGAGCTCGGCTACGGCAACCTCAGCGCCTTCATCGCGATGTTCCGCCGCGAGTTCGGCACGACGCCGGGGCGCTACTTCAACGCCTGAGCGGCGCGCGGCTCAAGGCAGCTCGTCGACGTTCTTCGGCCAGCTCGCCTTCAGCAGCCGCGACAGCGCCCGGTCGGCCAGCAGCCTGCCGCCGGTCTGGCAGCGCGCGCAGTAGTTGGTCTCGTTGTCGGCATGCACGATGCGCTGCACCGGCGTGCCGCACACCGGGCAGGGCTGGCCGTAGCGGCCGTGCACCGCCATCTGCGGGTGGAACGCGGTGACCTTCTCCGGCCAGTCGCCGGCCTCGGCACGCAGCCGGTCGGTCCATTCGGCGAGCACCGCGCGCGTCGCGTCGAAGAGCTGGGCGACCTGCGCCGGCTGCATCGCCTTCGACAGCAGGATCGGCGACAGCTTCGCGCGGTGCAGGATCTCGTCGGAGTAGGCGTTGCCGATGCCGCTGAACAGCCGCGGGTCGGTGAGCTGGCGCTTCAGCGTGTGGTTCTCGCGCAGCAGGCGCTCGCTGAAGGTGGCGAGGTCGGCGGTCATCACGTCGATGCCACCCGGGTCCATTGCCTGCAGCGCGGCACGGTCGGCCACCACGTGCAGCGATGCGCGGCGCTGGCTGCCGGCCTCGGTGAGCACCAGGCTGCCGCTGTCGAACTCGAACACCGCGAGGCTGATCTTCCCCGGCGGCTTGCCGCCCGGCGGCAGCCAGCGCAGCCGGCCGGCGATCATCAGGTGGATCACGAGGAAGAGGCCGTTGTCCAGCGCCAGCACGACCCGCTTGCCCAGCCGCTCGATGCCGACCACGCTGCGGCCCTCGGCCTGCGACAGCGGCGGCACTGCGGTGCGCAGCAGAAACGGGTGCAGCACCTTCACGCGCTGCAGCGCGCGGCCCTGCACCTTGTCGGCCAGGCGTTCGGTGTAGACGGCGATGTCGGGCAACTCCGGCATCGCGCGAGTGTGCCAGCGCCGTCAGCCGGGCGCCGCCCCGAAGCCACGCCCGGTCGATGAGGGACAATGCGCCCCTCGCGCCGCCTGCTGGCGGCGCCCCTCCCGCGAGTCCCCTACCGATGTCCTCCGAGCTGACCCCGCAGGTGCGCCGCCGCCGCACCTTCGCCATCATTTCCCACCCCGACGCCGGCAAGACCACGCTGACGGAGAAGCTGCTGCTGTTCTCCGGCGCGATCCAGATCGCCGGCAGCGTGAAGGCGCGCAAGGCCTCGCGGCATGCCACGTCCGACTGGATGGAGATCGAGAAGCAGCGCGGCATCTCGGTCGCCAGCTCGGTGATGCAGATGGAATACCGCGACTGCGTCATCAACCTGCTCGACACCCCGGGCCACCAGGACTTCTCCGAAGACACCTACCGCGTGCTGACCGCGGTCGACGCCGCGCTGATGGTGATCGACGCGGCCAACGGCGTCGAGCCGCAGACGCGCCGGCTGCTGCAGGTCTGCCGCGCGCGCAACACGCCGATCCTCACCTTCGTCAACAAGATGGACCGCGAGGTGCAGGAGCCGCTGGTGCTGATGGACGAGATCGAGCGCGAGCTGGGCATGGGCGTCGTGCCCTTCACCTGGCCGGTCGGCATGGGCAAGCAGTTCCACGGCGTGATGGACCTGCGCGAGGAGCAGATGCGCGTGTTCAGCCCTGGCGAAGACCGCCATCACAACGATGACGAGATCCTCGCCGGGCTCGACAACCCCGCCTACGCCGAGCGCTTCGGCATGCAGTACGAGCAGGCCCACGGCGAGATCGAGCTGGTGCGCGAGGCCGCGCCCGCCTTCGACAAGGCGGCCTTCCTCGCCGGCCACCAGACGCCGATGTTCTTCGGCTCGGCGGTCAACAACTTCGGCGTGCGCGAGGTGCTCGATGCGCTGGTCGACCTGGCGCCCGCGCCCGGCCCGCGCCAGGCCACGCAGCGGCTGGTGGAGCCCGACGAGAAGAAGTTCACCGGCGTGGTCTTCAAGATCCAGGCCAACATGGACCCGGCGCACCGCGACCGCATCGCGTTCGTGCGCGTGGCCAGCGGCCACTTCGAGCGCGGCATGCGGCTGAAGGTGGGCCGCTCGGGCAAGGAGTTGCGGCCGAACACCGTCGTCAGCTTCCTGTCGCAGCGCCGCGAGCTGCTCGACGAGGCCTTCGCCGGCGACATCATCGGCATCCCGAACCACGGCGTGCTGCAGCTCGGCGACACGCTGACCGAGGGCGAGAACCTGCTCTACACCGGGCTGCCGTTCTTCGCGCCGGAAATGTTCCGCAGCGTCGAGGTGGCCGATCCGCTGCGCACCAAGCAGCTGAAGGCCGGCCTGCAGCAGCTCGGCGAAGAGGGCGCGATCCAGGTGTTCCGCCCGGTCGCCGGCTCGGTGCTGCTGCTGGGCGCGGTCGGCCAGCTGCAGTTCGAGGTGGTCGCGCACCGGCTGGAGCATGAGTACGGCGTGAAGGCGCGCATCCAGCCGAGCCGCTTCCAGGTGGCGCGCTGGGTGACCTGCGACGAAGCCGACGGCGGCGAGCGCGAACTGAAGCGCTTCATCGACGGCAACGACCACCGCGTCGCCTACGATGCGGTCGACGCGCCGACGGTGCTGGTGGAGTACGCACCGGAGCTGCGCGCGATCGAGGCCAACTGGCCGAAGATCAAGTTCCACGCGCTGCGCGAGCACGCAGGCCTGGTGTTCCAGAAGAAACTCGACGGCTGACAGACTCTCAACCCCGGAGGCCCCGCATGATCGCCAGCTCGCTTGTTGCCGCCCTGCATTTCATCGCCGCGTTCGGCATCGCCGCGACGCTGTTCCTCGAGTGGCTCACGTTCAGCCGCGCGCCGACGCTCGCCGAGGCGAAGCGCATTGCGCTGGCCGACCGCTGGTACGGCCTGTTCGCGATGGTGCTGCTGGTGGTCGGCTTCGTGCGCGCGGCGCACTTCGAGAAGGGCTGGTCGTTCTATGCGCACAGCCCGTTCTTCCACCTGAAGCTGACGCTGTTCGTGCTGGTCGGCTTGCTGTCGATCTACCCGACGGTGCGCTTCATCCGCTGGGCGCCGGCACTGAAGGCAGGGAAGGCGCCGGAGGTCACCGAGCGCGAGCACACGCTGATCTCGCGGCTGCTGGCGGCGCAGATGGTGCTGCTGGTGTTGATCGTCATCGCTGCATCCTTGATGGCACACGGGGTCGGCCTCTAGGCCTCTAGAATCCGCGCGCGGCCACACACGCCGAGCAGAAACGGGTTGCAGTACGGACCCGGCTGTGGGGTACCCCCATGGCATCGAGTCGACCTTGGCATTCGCGGTGCAAGCCGACGTGCGCTGACGCGCACGACTGCTGACCACGAGACCGGCAGGTCGGCGTCCCTGGGCCGCACCTCGACATGCACGCTTCGCGCCTTCGTCACCTCGATGCCCTCGCCCTGGCGCGGGCGCTGTGGGCCGGGCCGCAGACACCTGCGTCGCTGAAGGCGCGGGCCGAGCAGGCGCTGGGCGCGTCGCCGCGCTGGCTCACTGCCTTCATCGACGAACTGCCCAGGGTGTCCAGCGCCACCTGGCAGCGCCAGGAGGTCGGCGACCTCGCCGCACGCATCGAGCAGGCGCGCGCGTTCATCACGGCACCGCGTGTCCCGGGCCTGCCCTTCGTGCGACGCTGGATCCTGCGCGCTTCGCGCATGCATGCCGCTCCATTGGGGCTGGACGGCCTTGGCCTCCCGCCGCTTCCGCACAGCGCCGCCATCGCCGCCTGGCTCGGCATCACGCTCGACGACCTCGACTGGTTCACGCACGACCGCCGCCACCTGCTGCCCTTGCAGTCCCAGCACTACGGCTTCACGCTGCAGCCCAAGCGCAGCGGCGGCGGCCGGCTGATCGAATCCCCGCGCAGCCGGCTCAAGGCCTTGCAGGGCCGCGTGTTGCACGACCTGCTCGACAAGGTGCCGGTGCACGAGGCCTGCCACGGCTTCGTTGCGGGCCGCTCGGTGCTGACGCATGCGCGGCTGCACACCGGCCGGCCGGTGGTGATGCACTTCGACCTGAAGAATTTCTTCGGCCGCATCCTGGCGTCGCAGGTCGCGGCGGTGTTCCACACGCTCGGCTACCCGCGCGGCGTCGCGCGCCAGCTCGCCGCGCTGTGCACCGTCAGCACGCCCGAGCCGGTGATCGAACGCCTGCGCGACGACGGCTGGGTCGACTGGCAGGACGCCCGCGCGTTGCGCCGCGCCCATCTGCCGCAGGGCGCGCCGAGCTCGCCGATGCTCGCGAACCTGAGCGCGTTCCAGCTCGACCTGCGGCTCGACGGTCTCGCGCACGTGCTCGGGGCGACGTATTCGCGCTATGCCGACGACCTGGTGCTGTCCGGGCCGGAGTCGTTGCGCCACGGATTCGAGCGCATTGCCGGCTGGGTGGCACGCATCGCGCTCGAGGAGGGCTACGCGCTGAATCACCGCAAGACGCGCCTGGCGACGCAGGCATCGGCCCAGCGCGTCTGCGGCGTCGTCGTCAATGCGCACCCGAACCTGCCGCGCCGCGAGTTCGACCGCCTGCGCGCCACGCTGCACCAGTGCGCGCTGCACGGCCCGGCATCGCAGAACCACGAGGGCCATGCCGATTTCCGCGCCCACCTGTGGGGCCGCGTGCAATGGGCCGCGCAACTGAACGCCGCCAAGGCAACCCGCCTGCATGCGTTGTGGCAGCGCATAGACTGGTAGCCCGGATGCCAATCCGGGACGCGGCCTCGCACCCGACGCAGGCCCCCCGGATTGACATCCGGGCTACTGGACTGACGCCATGAACGCACCCACCGCGCCGACCCCGTCGCGCCTCTCGCTGTACCTGAACCTGATCCGCTGGGACCGCCCGGCCGGCAGCTACCTGCTGCTGTGGCCGACGCTGTCGGCGCTGTGGATGGCGGCCGGCGGCTTCCCCGGCTGGCACCTGCTGGTCGTCTTCACGCTCGGCACCTTCCTGATGCGCAGCGCCGGCTGCGCCGTCAACGACGTCGCCGACCGCGATTTCGACAAGCATGTGAAGCGCACCGAGCAGCGCCCGGTCACGAGCGGCGCGATCGGCGTGAAAGAGGCGCTGCTGTTCGGCGCCGCGCTCGCGCTGGCCGCGTTCGGCCTGGTGCTCACCACCAATGCCGCGACCATCGCGTGGAGCTTCGCCGCGCTGGCCGTCAGCATCTTCTACCCGTTCACGAAGCGCTTCTTCTCGATGCCGCAGGCGGTGTTGGGCGTCGCGTTCAGCTTCGGCATCCCGATGGCGTTCGCCGCGGTGCGCGGCGAGGTGCCGGCGCTCGCGTGGGGCCTGTTGCTGGGCAACCTGTGCTGGGTGATCGCCTACGACACCGAGTACGCGATGGTCGACCGCGACGACGACCTGAAGATCGGCATCAAGACCTCGGCGATCACGCTCGGCCGCTTCGACGTGGCCGGCGTGATGGCGTGCTACGGCCTGTTCATCGCGGGCTGGGGCGTGCTCGGCGCGCAGCAGGGGCTGCGCTGGCCGTTCTTCGCCGGCCTGGCGGTGGCCGCGGCCATCGCCGGCTGGCACTGGACGCTGATCCGCACGCGCACGCGCGACGGCTGCTTCCGTGCCTTCCGGCTCAACCACTGGCTGGGCTTCGCGGTGTTCGCCGGGGTGGTGCTCGGCACGTGGTCGTAGCCCGGCACTCGGTCTTACGGGTACAACCCGCGCTCCTCGCGCGCGATCAGGATCCGCTCGCAGGCCACCGCGAAGGTCGCGGTGCGCAGCGTGATCTTGTGCTTCTCGGACGTGTCCCAGATGTGGCGCAGCGCATCGACCATGATCTTGTCGAGCCGCACGTTGATCTCGTCCTCGCTCCAGAAGAAGCTGCTGAAATCCTGCACCCACTCGAAGTAGCTGACGGTCACGCCGCCGGCATTGCAGATCACGTCGGGCACCACCAGGATGCCGCGGTCGTGCATCACGTCGTCGGCGTCGGGCAGCGTCGGGCCGTTCGCGCCTTCGAGCACCAGCTTCGCCTTCAGGCGGTTCGCACGCGCCGCGGTGATCTGGCCTTCGAGGGCCGCCGGGATCAGGATGTCGCAGTCGACGTCCCAGAAGGCCTCGTTGTCGATGCGCTCGGCGTTCTTGTAGTTGGCGATGCCGCCGTCGCGCTTCAGCACCTCCATCGTGTCGGCCATGTCGAAGCCGTTCGGGTTCGCGAGCGTGCCGGTGTGGTCCTGCACCGCGACCAGCTTGGCACCGGCCTGCACGAACAGCTCGGCCGCCGAGCTGCCGACATTGCCCATGCCCTGCACCGCGACGCGCGCGCCGTCGAGGTTCAGGTTGATGCGGCGCGCCGCCTCGCGGCCGGTCACGAACACGCCGCGGCCGGTGGCCTTCACGCGGCCGAGCGAGCCGCCCAGGTGGATCGGCTTGCCGGTGACGACGCCGGTCGCGGTGGAGCCGGTGTTCATCGAGTACGTGTCCATCATCCAGGCCATGATCTGGCCGTTGGTGTTCACGTCGGGGGCCGGGATGTCGCGCTGCGGGCCGATGATGATGCCGATCTCGCTGGTGTAGCGGCGCGTCATGCGCTCCAGCTCCTTCATCGACAGCTTCTTCGGATCGACCCGGATGCCGCCCTTGGCGCCACCATACGGCAGGCCGACGCCGGCGCACTTGATCGTCATCCACGCGCTCAGTGCCATCACCTCCTCGAGCGTGACATCGGGGTGGTAGCGCACGCCGCCCTTGCCCGGGCCGCGCGACAGGTTGTGCTGCACGCGGTAGCCCTCGAAGTGCTGCACCGTGCCGTTGTCGAGCTCGATCGGCACGTCGACGATCAGCGCGCGCTTCGGGCGCTTCAGCGTCTCGCCCCATTTGGCCAGCGATCCGATATAGGGAAGCACGCGGTCGACCTGCGACAGGTAGGTCTGCCAGGGACTATCAGCGTGCGGGGTGACATAGGACAGGTTGCTCATGCGGGTCTCCGTGGGGGGAAGTCGTCATGCCCTGGCGCCGCGCGAACTCGTGGCCCACGCCGCCGGCATGGAGCGCGACTGTAGGCCCGCGGCGCCCGAATTTCTCACCGAAGCTCATGCCTCCTTTGCATGATGTGTTCCAGGCATCACATAGCCTGCGATGCCACGGGGTTGGAATCAACCGAATTCGTCGCCCAGTTCACGCGCCCGGCGCTGCGCCGCCTTCACGGCCGAGACGATCGCGCCGTGCACGTCGCTGCGTTCCAGCGAGGTGAGGCCGGCGTAGGTCGTGCCGCCCTTGGACGTGACGCGCTCGCGCAGCAGCGAGGGCGGCTCGCCCGATTGCAGCGCCAGCGCCGACGCGCCGGCGAAGGTGGCCAGCGCCAGCTCGCGGCCCTGCTCGGCGCTCAGGCCCATGTCCTGCGCCGCCTTCATCATCGCCTCGACGAAATAGAACACATAGGCCGGGCCGGAGCCGGACAGCGCGGTGACGGCGTCGAGGTCTTCCTCGCGCTCGACCCACAGCGTGCGGCCGGTGGGGGCCAGCAGGCGCTCGACCTGCAGGCGCTCGTCGGCGCCGACGGCCGGCCGCGCGAACAGCCCGGCGATGCCCTGGCCGATCAGCGCCGGCGTGTTCGGCATCGCGCGCACGACGCGTTCGCTGCCGAGCGCGCGCGCGATGTCGCCGCTGCGGATGCCGGCCATCACGCTGAACTGCAGCGCCGCGCCGATGTGCGCGGCGCACGCGGCCGAGGCCTCCTTGAAGTTCTGCGGCTTGATCGCCCAGACGACGATGCCGGCGCGCTGCAGCACCGAGCCGGGGGCCTCGAGCGTGATCACGCCGAGATCGCGTTGCAGCCGCGAGCGCTGCTCGGCGTTCGGCTCCAGCACCAGGATGTCGCCCGGCGCGCGGCCGCTCTTGAGCAGGCCGCCGATGATGGCGCTGGCCATGTTGCCGCCGCCGATGAATGCAATGCTGTTCATGGGGTCAGTGTAGGAGTTTCGGGGCCGCATCAGTCGGTTGCCCATTGCCGCAGCAAGCGCTCGGTGTCGCGCAGCGCGGGCTTGGCCAGCACGTGGAACGACAGCCGGCCGGGCGAGGGCCAGCCGCGCGGATCGCGCCGCGTCAGCACGTCGAGGTCGGCCGGGATCGCCGACTGGTTCAGGCAGCCGACGCCCCAGCCGGCGCGCATCGCGGCCACCGCGCCGTGGCTGCCGGTGCAGCTGAGCTGCAGGTGGTACGGCCGCGCGCTGCGGGCCAGCGCGGCCAGCGCCATCGCACGCACCGGGCAGTCGGGGCCGAGCAGCACCAGCGGCGCCGGCAAGCGGGCCGGTGGCTGCCAGCCGGGTGCCGCCACCCACGACAGCGGCTCGCGGCGCAGCAGGCGCGCACCGGGCAGGGCCTTGTCGCTGGTGACGACGGCCAGGTCCATCGCGCCGGCCGCCCACAGTTGCTGCAGTGCAGCGGAGCTGGCCCACAGCAGCTCGAAGCGGGCCTGCGGCTGGGCGTCGCGCAGCAGCGCGAGCAGGTCGGCGAGGCGCGCCGGCAGGAAGTATTCGCTCAGCCCGATGCGCCACAGCGCGGCCTGCTGCGCCGGCTGCACCGAGGCGCGCGCCTCCTCCTGCAGCTCGATCAGCCGGCGCGCATGCGGCAGGAAGCGCTCGCCCTCGGCCGTCAGCGCGAGCGCACGCGTGCTGCGTTGCACCAGGCGTGCGCCGACGCTCGCCTCCAGCTGCTGCAGGTGGGTGCTGACGGCCGATTGCGTGCGGTTCACGCGCGCGGCGGCCCGCGTGACCGAGCCGGCCTGCGCAATCGCGATGAAGCTGCGCAGCCAGAGCGGATCGAGGTCATTCATCGCGGTCTTTCATCAGAGTCTTCCATCAATGAGATCGGATCAAACCGTTTCACAGATGGATGCTGCGTGCCTACAGTGAGCTTGTCAACCCAACCACCGAAGGAGTCTTCCATGCCCTACCTGCACATCCAGATCTCCGGCGATGCCGACGATGCGCTCGCCGCGAACGTCGCCCGCAACGCCGCCGAGCTGACCGCGCGCCTGCTCGGCAAGGATCCGTCGCTGACGGCGGTCGTCGTCGACTTCATCGCGCCCAGCCGCTGGTTCATCGGCGGCCGGCCGCTCTCCGGTGGTGGCCCGCGCAGCTACCACTGGATGGTCAGCATCACCGACGAGACCAACACCAAGCGCGAGAAGGCCGTCTACCTGGAGGCCGTGCACCGGGCGATGGGCGAGCTGCTCGGCGGGGTGGCCGAGCATTCGTACGTGCACGTGGCCGACCTGCGTGCCAGCGCCTACGGTTTCGGGGGGCGCACGCAGGAGCACCGCTACCAGCACGCCGGTTGATGCGGCCGCGGCTTCGCTGGCACGGCCGGAATTTCGCGCTGCCATCGATGCCGGGCCCGCAGGGGTCTCAACCTGTCGGTCTGCGGCCACGAGCTGCCCACACCAGGAGGATTCCCATGCTGCAATCCACGTCAGCGCGGCCCGTCAGGCGGTCTGCCAGCATCGACAGTGCCCGAAGCGAGGCGAGCCAGGCACCCTCGGCGACCAGCACGGCGTCGGCCCCGGCGCTCGAAGACCCGAACGGTCCGCCGGGGCGCCGTGCCAGCGTGCGCTCGCATCGCTCCACCAGCTCGCGGGCGACCAGCGCGTCGCGGCCGCGCAGCTCCGTGCCGCCGTCGAACACCGGCTCGCAGGAGGACATTCCGTCCCTGATGCTGCAGCCGACCCCGTCCGATACTGGATCGGTGGACGCTGGCGTCGACGGCGGGACGCAGCATCCGCCGGCCGATCACGCACCGGCCGGCGCGTCGACCCGTGCCCCCGGCGGGATGGCATCGCTGGACCGGCCGCAGGCCGAGTTGCCGAGCTTCCGCGACGTCRATCCGATCGGCGTCAACGCGCTCTTCTTCAAGCATCTCCGGCTGGATGCCAAGCTGCCCGACGATGTGCCGGGCTGCGTCGCCTACATGCTGAGCTCGATGCGCCCGACCGGCAGCGCCGAGGACATCGCCCAGCTGAAGGACCTGGCCGGCCAACAGGCGGCGGTGCTGGAGCGGCGCGGCATCACGACGCGCGACCAGTTCATCGCGCTGCTGGAGAAAGTGCAATGGCGCGACCGCGGCACCGCGGTGCTGCACGGCATGGCGGGCGCGAACGGCTTCAACGTCGGCTCGGCCATGGTCGATTTCAAGCTCGCCGAAAAGACGATCGAAGGCCTGATGGCGGCCGTCAGCAAGGAGACGCCCGCGGCACTGCCCGCGCTGGCCGCCGGTGCGATGCTCGGGCTGATGCTGTCGGTGCTGGATGCCGGCTCGGGCGCCGCCGCGGAGAAGACCTTCGCCGACGCGTACTTCACGCGCCCGCCGCAGGACAAGCTGCCCGCGCCGCTGCAGGGCGCCAACCCGCACACCAAGGCGAGCCTGGCGACCGACCTGACCGTCGCCGCCGGCATCAGCTACGGCGGCCTGCGCAACGGCCTGCTGCGCGTGCCGCAGGTGGCGATCACCGGCACGCAGGGCACCAGCGAGCAGCGCGCCGAGGGCGACGGCGTCATCGACGTGGTGGGGGGCTCGGTGATCGGCGGCGGCGGCATGCGCGCCATCCGCAACAGCCGCGAGATCGGCGACGGCCGGGCCGGTTTCCAGCACTTCCTCGCGCGCACCGACCTCGACGAGTGCCTCGCCCACCTGGAGAAGTCGTCCGGCGAGCAGGTGCTCAGCGCGCTGGCCAACGTGCCGCGCTACGGCGCGAACGTCGTGACGACGCTGCCGCAGGCACTGAAGGACGTGCTGGCCAGCCGGGTCGGCTGGACATCGCATGCCATCCTGACGACGGGCTTCGCCGGGCTGTTCTCGATGCTGGTCGGCATGCCGGAGGCCTTGAAGCTGAAGGCGCAGGCGAAGCTGGTCGAGGAGCAGGGCCGCCCGGCGACGCAGGCCGAGCTCGGCAAGATCAAGATGAATTCCGAGCTCTACACCCAGCTGGCCAAGTTCGCCGGCCTGCAGCTGCTGTACCACGTGTGGGGCGGCGCGCTCGGGGCCGTTGCCGGCCCAAGGGCGCCGGCCGACCCTTCGCCGGTCTAGGGCGCATCGCGGCGCGATACTGGCGGGCCCCTGTCCCGACCGGAGGCCCGCGATGCACCTCGAAGGATCGTGCCATTGCGCTGCCGTGCGCTTCAGCCTCGAAGCGCACAGCCCGCAGCCCTACATGCACTGCCACTGCAGCATCTGCCGCAAGACGGCCGGCGGCGGGGGCTACGCGATCAACCTGGGCGGCGATGCCACGACGCTGAAGGTGCGCGGCCGCAAGCACCTGGCGGTCTACCACGCGGTGATGCGCGAACCCGGCAAGCGGGCGACGCGCTCGAAGGCGCAGCGCCACTTCTGCGTCAAGTGCGGCAGCGCGTTGTGGCTGTGGGATCCGCGCTGGCCCGAGCTGATTCATCCGCATGCATCGGCGATCGACACGCCGTTGCCCCGGCCGGCCGAGGTCGTCGAGGCGGCGCTCGCGTTCGTGGCGCCCTGGGTCGACGTGCCGAAGGGTCGCGGCCATGTGCATTCGCAGCATTGGCCGGACGAGTCGCTGGCCGACTGGCACCGGCGGCACGGCGTCTGGAGCGCGTGAGCGGTCGGTGCGGGTGCCCCGTGGCGGTGCGCATTGCTGCGCGCCACGCAAAGCAGTTTCAGCCTGGGCGCAAAAGCCGCGGCCGGACGCGAACACCACGTACGTGAATACCACGAGGGCGGATCGGGGCGAATGCGCGAGCATCGATGCTGGTCGCAACGAAGCACCGCAACACGACACGCCGAGGCCGCGCGTGATCGTCGTGTCCTACGGGAACACAGGGCTTTGCGAGGACTGAAGTTCATTCACCCGCCGCACGCAGGAGACAACATGCGCAGCCCCTGGACCCGTTTTTCCACCCCCCTTGTCGCGAGCGCGCTGAGCCTGGCCGCCGCCGCCGCATTCGCCGCCGACCCGATCAAGATCGGCGTGGCCGGCCCGTTCACCGGCGGTTCATCGTCGATGGGTGTCAGCATGCGCGACGGCGTGCGCCTGGCGGCCGACGAGATCAACAAGGCCGGCGGGGTGCTGGGCCGCCAGCTGGTGCTGGTGGAGCGCGACGACGAGGCGAAGAACGAGCGCGGCGTGCAGATCGCGCAGGAGCTGATCAACAAGGAGAAGGTGGCGGCGACCGTCGGCTACATCAACACCGGTGTCGCGCTCGCCTCGCAGCGCTTCTACCAGGACGCGAAGATCCCGGTGATGAACAACGTGGCCACCGGCTCGCTGATCACGCACCAGTTCGACAGCCAGCCGGAGAACTACATCTTCCGCAACGCGGCGCACGACAGCATCCAGGCGCCGATGATCGTTGAAGAGGCGATCACGCGCCGCGGCTTCAAGAAGGTCGCGATCCTGGCGGACTCCACCAACTACGGCCAGCTGGGCCGCGAGGACCTGGAGAAGGCGCTCGCGCTGAAGGGCGTCAAGCCGGTCGCGGTCGAGAAGTTCAACATCAAGGACGTCGACATGACGGCCCAGCTGCTGAAGGCCAAGGAGGCGGGTGCGGAAGCCGTGCTGACCTACGGCATCGGCCCGGAGCTGGCGCAGATCGCCAACGGCATGACCAAGCTCGGCTGGAAGGTGCCGCTGGTGGGCAGCTGGACCTTGTCGATGGCCAACTACATCGACAACGCCGGCCCGGGCGGCGAGGGCGCGCGCATGCCGCAGACCTTCATCCAGGAGCCGACGACGCCGAAGCGCCAGTCGTTCATCATCAACTACCTGAAGACCTTCAACCCGAAGAACGCGCGCATCGATTCGCCGGTATCGGCGGCGCAGGGCTACGACTCGGTGTACCTGCTGGCCGCGGCGATCAAGCAGGCGGGCGGCACCGAGGGGCCGAAGGTGAAGGCGGCGCTCGAGGACCTGAAGGCGCCGGTCGAAGGCGTCGTGACGACGTACAACAAGCCGTTCAGCAAGGGCGACCACGAGGCGATCACCGCGAACATCCCGGTGTTCGGCGAGGTCAAGGGCCAGCGCGTGGTGTATGCGTATCCGGACGACTTCAAGAAGGCGTCGGAGGTGCGCGTGAAGGATCCGAACGCGAAGGGTGCGCTGACGGCCACGAAGAAGTAGGCCGGGCCCGGGAAGACGCCGCCCCGGCCGGTGCCGTGGCGGCGTTCGTTGTTTGAGTCCTTGCAGGAAGCACCATGCAGATCCTGACCCAACTCATCTACAGCGGCATTGCGCTCGGGATGATCTACGCGGTGATCGCGTTCGGCTACCAGCTGACGTTCGCGACCTCCGACACGCTGAACTTCGGCCAGGGCGACGCGCTGATGCTGGGCGCGCTGGTCGGGCTGACGCTGGTCGGCCTGGGCCTGAACTACTGGCTGATGATCCCGGTGGTGTGCGTGTTCGGTGCGCTGCAGGGCGCTTTCGTCGAGCGCATCGGCGTGCGCCCGGCGATCAAGATCAAGTCGGAGTTCGGCTGGATCATGTCGACGATCGCGCTGGGCATCATTTTCAAGAACGTGGCGGAGAACGTGTGGGGCCGCGACGACCTGAAGTTCCCGTCGCCGCTGCCGGAGTCGCCGCTGAAGTTCCTGGGGGCGAACGTGCTGCCGATGGAGATCCTGGTGGTGGTGGGTGCGCTGCTGATGATGCTGGCGGTGGAGTTCTTCAACCGCAAGACGATCTACGGCAAGGCGGTGGTGGCGACCTTCAACGACCGCGATGCCGCGAAGCTGATGGGCATCAACACGGGCCTGGTGATCACGTTCTCGTACGCGCTGTCGTCGCTGACGGCGGCCTTCGCCGGCGTGCTGATCGCCCCGCTGACGCTGACCGGCGCGACGATGGGCGCGGTGCTGGGCCTGAAGGCCTTCGCGGTGGCGATCATCGGCGGCCTGACCAGCGGCATGGGGATCATCGTCGGCGGGATCATCCTGGGCATTGCCGAGACAACGACTGGCTTCTACCTGTCGACCGGCTACAAGGATGTGCCTGGATTGGTGCTGCTCTTGATCGTGCTCGCGGTGAAGCCTGCGGGCTTGTTCGGCAAGTCCGCGATCAAGAAAGTCTGACGATGTCCTCCTGCTGCTTGAGCAAAGGCGCGGGTGGGGAGGCTGTGGCTCGCCGGCCGGTGCGGTCTTCGCCCCCTGGGGGGCGAAGAC
>NZ_JBFUGN010000021.1:0-20171 GCF_056402895.1 Rhizobacter sp. P3_B12
CCCAGGCTGTCGTACACCCACTGCTGGCTCATGTCGGTGCTGGCGCTGGTCGCGCACAGCTTGCCGATGCCCATCGCGCAGTTGTCGTAGGTCCAGGTGCTGCTGTACTCCGGCTCCGTGCGCAGCGTCATCCGCCCGAGCACGTCGTATTGCATCGTCGTCTGCCCGCCACGCTGCGCCTGCAGCGGGTTCTGCTGCCTCACCACCTGGCCCAGCGCGTCGTAGCGGTACTCGATCACCCCGGCATCCGGGTCGGTCAGCTTGAGCTTGTTGCCCCGCACGTCGTAGACGATCTGCACCGTGTTCTGCAGCGCATCCTTCGTCGCCACCAGGTTGCCGAACGCGTCGTGCTGGTGAACGATCTGCGCGCCCAGCGGGTCGGTGATGCGGATCGTGCGTCCTTCGACGTTCTTCTCCTCGGTGCGCACCTGCCCGCGGTCATCGGTCGACACCACCACCAGCGCGCCGTACACCGAGGTCGTCACTCGCGCCCGGCGGCTGCCGCGGTTGCCGAAGCTCACGCTGGGCTGGCTGCCCTGGCTGTCGGCGGTGTAGATGCGAACCACCCGGCCCAGCGCGTCGTACTCGGTGCGCGACAAGCCCACGTCGGCGCTACCCGTGCTCGTCGACGAGCCGCTGTCCAGAAAGTACGGCTGCGTCTGCAGCACCACCTGGCCCAGGTCGCCGTACTCGGTGTCGGTGACGATCAGCCGGTTCGTGCCGCCGGGTTGCGTGGATCCGTCGAAGGCCTCGCTCACCTGCCGCAGCGCGCGGCCAGCTCTGTCCACGTACTTGCGGGTGAACGGTCCGTTCTTGACGCCCTCTGCACCGCTCGCGTCGCGCGGCTCCACGTGCGTGAACATCATCGCGTCGGCGGGGATCTCGGCCGCGCTCGGGCTCGGGCAGCTCGGGCTGTTGGTCGACGTGTCGCCTGCCGCGTTCACCCGGCCCGCGATGTAGCAATACGCCGTGATCACCCGCGTGCCATCCGCATGGATCTCGCGCGTCGCGCGTCCCGCATCGTCGTACTCCCAACGCGTGGTCAACCCGTTTGCGTCCGTCTTGCTCAGCACGGTGCCGAAGCGCGGGTCCACCGTCTGCGTTTCCTCCTGCTGCAATGCGTTCTTGCTGCTGCTCGGTGCCGTCCACCGGGGCACGATGGCGCTGATGCCGGCGACGGTCACCGTCTGCGCGCCATAGGTCGTCGTGGCGGAGCGTGGCGCGAACAGCGCATCGCCGCTCGCGCCGGTGCAGTTCTGCTGCGTCACCCCGGTGCGGTTGCCGGCATCGTCGTAGATGTACTTCTTCACCACGCACTGCTGCACGTCGCCGAGCTCGGTCGTCTCGGTGTCCACCAAGCCATCGGGCAAGTAGGTGAAGTTCTTCGTGCGGGCGTAGCTGAACGGGTTGTCCACGCCTGTCACAGGTGGCAACTGGGCTTGTGCATGGGCGGAGCTCACCGCCACCCACACGATTGCTGCGAACAGGTTCTTCTTCACAGGCAGGTCCCCTTCACGATGGCCTTGCTCGTCGTCTGGGTGCCGAACGCGTTCTTCACGCTGAAGTTCACCGTGCGAGCGGTGCATCGGTCGTAGATCCACTGGAAGGTGCAACTCCCCGGTGACGCAGCCACACTGCCGCCCAGCGTGCAGGTGCTCGTGCCGGGTGTGCCCGCGTCGCTCTGGGTCACCGCGGTGATCGCCTGCGCGGCGCTGTACGGGTTGGCCACCGTCAGCGTGATCGTCGTGTAGGTGGTCGTCGACGTCGCGGTCGTGCTCAGATTGAACAGCGCACCGGGGATCGTCTGCACCGTGCCGCTGGCCGTGGTCGAGCCATTCACCGTCGCGCCCACCGTGCTCGCCGTCTGGTTGAAGCTTGTCAGGCTGCCGGTGGCCAGCTGAACCGTCATGGTGCACGCCAGGCCAGGCGTCACATTGGTACAGCTGTTGCCCACCACACTCAACACGCCAGGCAARCCAGACAAGCCCGACAGCGCCATCGGCACGTTGCCGTCGTTGCGCCACGCGATCACGTTCTGCGGCACCGCCGAGTTCTGGTTCACCGTGCCATAGCTCAGGTTGCCGCCGACAAGCGTCGCAACCGAGCCTGTCAACGTGCCCGAGACCGGGGCCGATGCYGCACCCAAGGTTCCGCCAGTCGCCACCAGCGTCTGCGCACCTTGCGCGCCGATGTTGCCGCCCGTGCTCATCGACACCGTCACCACGCAAGTGCCGCCCGCRTCGACCGTGCAGCTGCCCGGTGCCATGCTGTACACGCCGCTGAGGCCCGACATCGAAAGCGTCACCGCCTGGTTGCCGCTGTTGGTGAAGCTCACCGTGCCGGAGGCTGCGCCGCCACCCTTCGTGGCGCTCAACGCACCTGCGCCGTTGCCGGTGACCGAGATCGCCGAGCCGTACAACGTGCCAGCCACCGAGGCCGACACCGCACCGGTCGTGCCGCCGGTGGCCGTCAAGGTCTGGCCGCCTTGCGCACCGATCGCACCGGCCGTCGTCATCGACACCGTCACGGCACAGCTGCCGCCCGCAGGCGCCACGCAACTGGCCGTGCTCACCGAGTACGGCGCACTCAGACCCGACATCGTGAGCGTCGCCGCCTGGTTGCCGCTGTTCGTGAAGGTGACCGTGCCGCTTCCCGCCGCGCCGCCCTTCTGCGCCGACAGGCTGGCGGCACCGTTGCCGGTCACCGCGATCACCGATTGCAGGCCCGTGCCGCTGAGTGCTGCGGACACAGTCCCCGCGCCTGTGCTGATGCTCAGGCCGCCGTTGCGCAGGGCGTTGGCCGTCGGTTGAAAGCGCACCGTCACCACGCATGCGCCGCCCACCGGCAACGAGCTGCCACAGGTCGTCGAGACGAAGCCGAAGTCGGTGCCGCTGACCGAGGCTGCCGTCGGCACCGCGACGCTCAGCGGGCCGATACCGGTGTTCGCCAGCGTCGAGTCCAGCGTCGGCGCGCCGCCGACGGCAACGTCACCAAACGCCAGTGCAGACAGGCTGCCCGAAGGTGCCTGGCCCGTACCCGAGAGCGCCACGCTCTTCACGCCCAGCTCGGTGTTGATGTTCAASCCGCCRCTGCGCGCACCCGCCGCSGTYGGYGWGAAGCTCACGSTCACCGTGCACGASGCAYYGGCTGGCARGCTCGCRCCGCAGGTCGTCCCCGCAAAGCCGAACTCGCTGCCCGACACCGCCGCCGCCGTTGGCACCGTCACGCCGATCGGCGTGCCGCCGGTGTTGCTCAGTGTCGCGGTGCCGCTGCTCGTCTGCCCGACCTGTGTGGTCGGGAAGGACGGCGCACTCAGCGTGGCCGCCGGTGCCGTACCGCGCGTGGCGGTCGCCCCCGGCGCGGTGCCGGCGCTCGCGCCGACGCTCGCCAGGTTGTTCGGCGCCGTGCGCAGCTGCGCGGCGCTTTCCACGCGGCCCAGGAACCAGCGGTCATCGCCGATGTCGTCATCGCGGTAGAAGTGGGTCGCCGTCTCGCTGATGACTTGCGCCACACCGCCGGCCGCACTGCCGCTGATGGTCGTCGTCACCACCTTCGGATCCCCGGTCTCGTTGAACGAGCTCGTCACCGTCGTGACGGGCATCGTGTCGCCATTCAGTTCCTTCGCCGCCTTGATGCTCTTGTAGGGATAGGGCCGCTGCAGCCTGACGCTGGCCGGCACCGGACAAGGCGCCCAGACGGTCGCAGCCGCCTCGGCGCTCGGCGTCGCGGACTTCTCGCAGTAGATGTTCGTCGCATCGCTCAGCAACACCGGCGAGCTCGCATCCAGCGCCCCACGCCAGGTCCGCACGCGTGCAGGCGAGCCGATGTAGGGGTGCACGTGCAGCACCTCACTGGATTGCGAGAGGGTGCTGCCATCGGGCACCTGCCGCTGGCTGCGCACTTCGCGGAAGCTGCGCGCGCCTCGCCCGTCGTGCGCGCCCTTGGCGCCGCTGTAGCGGAACTCGTCACGCAGCTTGCCGCTGCCGACACCGCTGTCGCGCTCGCTGCCGGCGATGACATAGCTCGCGTTCGTCACGTCGAACAGCGGGTACGCGGCCGCGTTCGGGCCTCCCCGGTCGTTGACGTAGCGGTTTCCGAGTGCGCCGCTGGTCGGGTTGGCCATCGACACCCAGGTCAGCGTGGTCTTCAGGCCTTGTGGCGAGGTCGCRCCGACCAGCAGGTCCGGCGGCAGCGACGAGCCGGTCCTCACGTACAGCTGGTTGCTGCTGCCGTCACCCGGCGATGCAGAGGCCTTCAGGCGCAGGATCTCCACGTCCCCACGGCCGGTGAAGTCGCCGGTCACGAAGGCGGCCGAGTTGTCGCTCTTCTGCAGCTGGTCGTTGGCGGTGACCAGGTTGAACGTGGTCGATGCACTGTAGGTGCCGTCGCCATTGCTCAGGTACAGCGCGTTCTTCGTCGGATCGTCCTTCCAGCTGAGGATGTCGTCGCGGCCGTCGCGGTTCACGTCACCGATCACGAAGCCGGCGGACGGGATGAAGTTGGCGCCGGTGCCGGTCCAGATCTGCGCCCAGAGGCCGGGCGTTTGGTAGTTGGACACCCGGAACAGACCCCTCGCGCCATTCGAGGCATTCAGCGTCGAGCCGAATTTGTCCAGGCAGTCGGGGCGGCCGTCGCCATTGATGTCCAGCGTCTGCTGGCAACTCACATAACTCACCGGCATCGGGTCGAACGAGAAGTCGCCGCGCGAGCGCCAGGCACGCTGCGACGACACCATCTCGCTGTCGGAGCCGATCGTCCCAGCCTCGACGAGGTCGGGCATGCCGTCGTTGTCCAGGTCGGCGATGTGCCCGGGCTGGCCCAGCGAGTACGGACCTTCCGGCGTCGCATAGAAGTTCCAGTGCGTCGCGTTGGTGAGCTGTTCGAGGAACCCGCCCTGGCCATCGCCCTTGAAGACGCGCGTGCAGGTCTTGTCCACACACGGATCCGTCGGGGGCCCGAACACGGTGGGCTGGAAGTCCAGTGTCGAGGTGACCACATCCAGCAGGCCGTCGTTGTCCAAGTCCAGCAGGTAGAAGGTGGCACCGGAGGTCCAGCCGAGCCACCCGACCTGCGCCTCGCCGTGCAGGAACTTCAGGTTGTCGCGGCTGACCGTCTCGGCCAGTGCCACGCCGGTGATGGCCTTGCGCGTGAAGCTGCCATTGCCGTTGTTAAGGTAGAGATCGCTGGTGCCGGCACACGCGGAGTTGCTCACCAGGTTCGTCGAGTTGGTGCCGGTGTATCGCAACAGGTCCGGCAGCCCGTCGCCGTTGAAATCGGCCACGCGCGTGCTGTAACAACCGCTGCTGTCGAAGAGCTTCTGGTCGCTGCCGGTGATGTTGAAGCCGCTCACCTGGCTGAACGTGCCGTCGCCATTGCTGAGGTAGAGCTGGTTCTCGGCCGGGTTGTCCGACCAGCGGATGATGTCGGTCCTGCCATCGCCGTCGAAATCGGCGGTGATGACGCCGTAGTTCGAGAAACGCAGGTTGTCGCGCAGCACCACCGTGCTCTGCATCGTCAGGGTCGCCAGGGTGCTCGCCGCGAACGCCGTGTTGCGCTGGTACGCGTCGCTGCCATCGGCGGCGTAGTCGAAGGTCTCCGGCGGGAAGCAGGCCGACTCGGCTGCTCCGATGCACTCGGTGAGCCGCTTCAGGCGGCTGCGGTTGGTCACCGGGCCGCTGTCGTAGGCGAGCCGCAATGTCTTCACCTTCAGCGGCGTGGTGTTCACGTTCACGAAGGTCTGCACCTGGGTGAGACGCTGCACGTTCAAGAGCTTGCTGCCSGCCACGTAGGCCTCGCGCCGCGCCTGCGGCTTGCCGGTGGKGGCGAGCGCCGGCAGGTCTTCGTAGCTGAACACCASCTTGTTGCCCGGCGCCTGYGTCGGCGTGCCGGTGTAGCGSAYCTCGCGCAGGCTCCAGTCGTGGCCCGTGATCGGCGTGCCGGCCACCGTGCCGCTGCCCCACGCCAATCCGTCGCGCTGCTGGAACTGGTAGTCGATGTAGTTGCCGCGCAGGTCGCTGACGCGGCTCACCAGCCAAGTGGTGATGACGCCGGTGCCTTGCGCCGTCACGGCCGCATCGGCCGAGGCATTGCTGTTGTTGCCGTACTCGTAGATCCGGCCGTCCTTGGTCCACACCTTGAAGTACGCCGGGGCATTGCCGCCCGATCCATAAGCCCGGATGCGCGCGAACGAATCGCGCTCGGTGCGGAACTCGCGCAGCAGGCCGCTGCCGCCTGCGCTGTCGTCGGTCTGCGGGAACGCCATCGCCACGCCCGTCGCACCCGTCTGGATCAGCCGCTGGCCATCGAGGCACAACTTGTCCGCCGCCGTGTTGTCGACGCCGCGGATGCGCCCGTCGGTCGCGAGATTCGCGCCGCAGCGCGCGATCGACGAGACGCCCGTCAGCGACCAGCCGTGGCCCACCGGCCCGTTGCCGTCACCGCCGTACGCCAGCGCGATGGTCGGCACCATGCCGGCAATGCCCGGCGGCACCGCGATCGGATGTTGATAGCCAGGCTGGCCATCCTGGCCGACTGCCAGCTGCGCCCACGCTGTCAACGAGAAAGTCGAGAGCGCCAGCGCGCCCACGCATGACACCACCAGGCCGCGGACACGCCGCGACGCTACCAAGATCAGTTCCAAGACAGTCCTCCCACACCGGTCGTCGACCGGCGCAATCCAATGACGGGTCAGGTGTTGTGTCGCCTTCGGCCCAGTGGGGCGCTGGCAACCCGCGCGGCAGTGGTCTGCCGCTGCGGTGCGCGCAGTCTAGCGATGCGGAAGGGGATTTTTCACGACAGGCCGAGTGATTTCATCAACCTTGAGGGGGTTCATTCGTACCCAGCGCTGGGGTACACCGGCCCGGTCAGCGGGCCGAGCCGTCAGGGCTTGGAGGCGGCCGCTGGTGGGGCCGATGCAGCAGGCTGGGCCGACACCGGCACGATCACGCCGGGCGCGAGCGAGATCTCGTCCTGCACGCGCACGCCGGTGATGTAGTAGCGGGTCTCGCCGAAGCAGCTGCCCGGCAAGCCGACCTTCTGCTCGTAGTGCAGCGCGACGCGCTTGCCCATCACGAGGTTGACCTTGTCGGCGGTGGCCTCGTCCCAGATCGTGAAGCGGAATTTCTCCGGCGTGCTGCCGGGCAGCGAGACCAGGGCCAGCTCACCTTCCCAGGTCTTGCAGACCCAGCCCTTGCGCGACAGCTGCTGCACCCAGCCGGCGCGCTCGCCGTCGGAGTAGCTCCATTTCACCGCGCCGAAGAAATACAGCACCACCAGGCCCACCAGGACCAGGGGCACCAGCAACCATTTCATCGCGCGCATCGGGCTTCCTCCGGAGAACAGGGCTGGCCGTGCGTCGATACGCGCGGCTCGTTGTGCTGCGCGGGGAGTCTACCGTGGCCGCTGCCCGGAACTGGGCGGAAGAAGGGTTCGGGTCATCGCGTTCTCCGGCTCACGAGACGACTTGCGCGAGCTCGATCAGGTTGCCGAAGGGGTCGGCGATGAAGGCCAGCCGGCGGCCGATGACCGGCAGCTCGAACGGCTCGGTGACGATGTGGACCTCGCGCCGGCGCAGCTCCGCGACGGTGCTCTCCATGTCGGCGACGTTGAGGCAGAAGTGGTGAAAGCCGGCCAGGCGCAGGCTGTCGCCGAGGTCGCTGTAGACGGGCTTGGGGATCGGCCGCGGCTGGCCGTCGCCGAGGATCTCGACGAAGAAGTCGTTGTCGGTCGCCGGGGCCAGGTAGGCGAGCCGCTGGTCGGCATACGGCCATTGGTGCACGACGCGGAAGTCGAGCTTCTCGGTGTACCAGCGGACGGCCACCTCGAAGTCGGGCACGCGCACAGCGACGTGGTGCCCCTTCATCGAGGCGAACGGGCTGGCCGGGCGGGTGGCGGGGATGTTGACGGTGGGCATGGTGGGGTCCTCGTTGATTCGGGGTGATGAAAACTGCGATGACCGAAGCGTAGGTTTGAGTCTCGCGAAAGAGAATCGACGCCACCGGGGTGCACTCTGAACCCCCACTTCATAATCGCGCGCCATCCACGGAGGGATCCCGATGAACCTGGAGCCGGTTGCGAGAGACAGCAAGCCGCCGATCAGCCTGCCCGGCCTGATCGCATTCGAGAGCGTGGCCCGGCACATGAACTTCACGCGCGCGGCCGCCGAGATGGACGTGACGCCGACCGCGATCTCGCGCACCGTGAAGCAGCTGGAGGCCTCGCTCGGCATCCGCCTGTTCAACCGCACGACGCGCAGCGTGGGCCTGACCGAAGCGGGCGCGCAACTGCTGGGCACGCTGGCACCGGCGCTCGAGCAGATCCGCCGCTCGGTGCAGGAGGTGGGCGATGTGTCGAGCGGCCCGCACGGACTGCTGCGCATCAACACCTCGTACGTGGCCTACGCGTCGCTGATCGAGCCGCACCTGCAGCCGTTCATGAAGCGCTTCCCCGAGATCACGCTGGAGATGACCGTCGACAACGGGCTGAGCGACATCATCACGGGCGGGTTCGACGCCGGCATCCGCCTGGGGCACGCGCTGCAGAAGGACATGATCGGCGTGCCGATCGGGCCGTTGCAGCGGCTGCTCGTCGTCGGGTCGCCGGCCTACCTGAAAGCGCGCGGCAAGCCGGCGAAGCCGGAAGACCTGTTGCAGCACGACTGCATTCGCCAGCGCATCGGCAACCGCAGCCAGTTCTTCGCGTGGCGCTTCGGCAGCGGCAGCAAGGCCGCGACGATCGAGGTGCACGGCCGCCTGGTGTTCAGCGAGATGCGCTGCACGCTGGACGCCGCGGCCCAGGGCCACGGGCTCGCGTTGGCCTTCGAGCAGTTCGCACGGCCCGCACTGCAGGCCGGCCAGGTGGTGCCGGTGCTCGAGAAGTTCACGCGCCCCGGCGAGTCCTTCTACCTGTACTACCCGAACCGCGGGCAGATGCCGGGCAAGCTGCGGGCGCTGATCCAGTTCATGCAGGCGGTGGACTGGAGCGCCCCTTGACGCTTGCCCGCCTCACGCCGACTTCAGCTGCGCGGTGTCGATCGGGAACGTGCGCAGCCGCTTGCCGGTGGCCGCGTACACCGCATTGAGCACCGAGGCCGCCACGACGACCGTGCCGATCTCGCCGACGCCCACCGGCGGCTGCTCGCTCGGCACGATGTGCACCTGCACCTGCGGCACCTCGCTGATGCGCAGCGGCTGGTAGTCGTGGAAGTTGCTCTGCAGCACGCGGCCGCGCTCGAAGGTGATGCTGCCGTACAGCACCGCGGTGAGGCCGAACAGCAGGCCGCCCTGCACCTGCGCCTGCACGCCGTCGGGGTTGACCGGCAGGCCGCAGTTCACCGCGCAGACCATGCGGTCGATCTTGAGGCTGCCGTCCTTCGCGACGCTGACGTCGGTGACCAGCACGGCATGCCCGCCGAAGGCCTCGGCCACGCAGACRCCGCGGCCTCGACCCGCCGCCAGGGGTTCGCCCCAGCCGGCCTGGGCCGCGGCCAGCCGCAACGCGGCGAGCGCATTGGGGTTCTTCGCCAGCATGCGCTCGCGAAAGCGCACCGGATCCACCTTGGCGAGCACGGCCAGCTCGTCGATGAACGATTCGACGACGAACACCTGGTGCGTCGGCCCGACGCCGCGCCAGTTGCCGGTCAGCAAGCCCTTCGGCGGCTCATGGCGCACGTACTCGATGTACTTGTTCGGGATGTCGTACGAGGAGCCCGCCATGTCGACCGCGTCGGCGTCRAGCCCGTTGGCGACCCACTGCGGCGCATAGCGGCCGATCACCGACGAGCCGGCGGTGCGGTGGCTGAAGGCCACCAGCTCGCCGCGTTCGTTCAGCGCAGCCGCCATCTCGTCGCGGAAGTACGGCTTGTAGGCATCGTGCTGGATGTCTTCTTCGCGGCTGAAGACGAGCTTCACCGGGTAGCGCACGTTCCTCGCGAGTTGCGCGGCCGTCACGATGTAGTCGACGTCGAGCTTGCGGCCGAAGCCGCCGCCCAGCAGGAAGTTGTGCACCGTCACCTGCTCGGGCTTCAGGCCCAGCGCTTGCGCGACCATCGCCTGCGCGCGGGCGGGCGCCTGTGTGCCGGCCCAGATCTCGCAGCGGCCGGGGGTCACGTGCACCGTGCAGTTGAGCGGCTCCATCGCGGCATGCGCGAGCGGAGGCACCTCGTAGACGGCGCTCAGCCGCTGCGCGCCGGCGGCGATGGCCTTGTCGACATCGCCCTCGCGCGTGGTGACCAGGCCGGTGCCTTTCAGCGCCTGCGCCAGTTGCTCGCCCCACAGCTTGCTCGAGAAGTCGGCCGACGGGCCTTCGTCCCACTGCACCTCCAACGCGGCCAGCCCTTTCTTCGCCGCGCCCTGGTGGTCGGCGATGACGGCCACCGCGGCTTCTGAACTGACGACCGCACGCACGCCGTTCACCGCCCTCGCCTTGCGATCGTCCATCGATCGGAAGCGGCCTCCGATCACCGGGCAGTTGGCCACCGCCGCGAACTTCATGCCTTTCACCTGCGCGTCGATGCCGAACAGCGCGGTGCCGTTGACCTTCGATGGCGTGTCCAGGCGGTGCACCGGGCGGCCGACGAGGCGGAAGTCGGCCGGCGATTTCAATGGCGCGTCCTTCGGCACCGGCAGCGTGGCCGCCTTGGCGGCCAGCGCGCCGTAGCGCAGCTGGCGGCCCGTGGGCACGTGCCGGATCGCGCCGTTCGCTGCAACACACTCGCCTTCGCCCACCTGCCAGGTCTGCGCGGCCGCGCTGCGCAGCATGGCCTTCGCGGTGGCGCCGGTCTGGCGCAGCACCTTCCAGGCGCCAGGCATCGAGCCCGACCCGCCGGTCACCTGGATCCCGTACAGCGGATGGCCGTAGCGCTTCTCGTCCGGCGGCGCCTGTTCCAGTTTGACCTTGGCGAGATCGACCTCGAGCTCCTCGGCGATCAGCATCGGCACCGAGGTGAACGTGCCCTGCCCCATCTCGACCAGCGCGACGACGATCGTCACGCTGTCGTCGGCGCCGATGCGCACATAGGCGTTGGGCGCGAACACCGCGGGCGCCGCGCGCTTTGCGGCCGCCGCATTCGCGTCGGGCAGGTGGAACGAGAGCACCAGCGCACCACCGGCCGCGGAGGCAGACGCGAGGAAGGAACGGCGCGACAGCGTGGCGCCATCATCCGCGACGGATTTCGAATCGTGCATGTCAGGCTTTCGGTGCGGCGAGTTCGCGGGCGGCCTGCTTGATCGCCTCGCGGATTCGCACGTAGGTGCCACAGCGGCAGACGTTGCCCGACATCGCGGCATCGATGTCGGCATCGGTGGGCGCCGGGTTGTCGCGCAGCAGCGCGGTGGCGGCCATGATCTGGCCGGACTGGCAGTAGCCGCACTGCGGCACTTCCTTGATCGTCCAGAGCTTCTGCACCTGGCGGCCCACGGCGGTCTGCCCGATGGCCTCGATCGTCGTGATGCGGCCGCTGCCGATCGATTCGACCGGCGTCACGCACGAGCGGATCGGCTGGCCGTCGAGGTGCACGGTGCAGGCGCCGCACAAGGCCATGCCGCAGCCGAACTTGGTGCCGGTCATGCCGAGCACGTCGCGGATGACCCACAGCAGCGGCGTGTCGGGGTCGACCTCCACGGGGCGCGGCGTGCCATTGATGTCGAGCGTGGTTTTCATCGCAGGTCCTTGGGCTTCATTTCGTCGCGAGGATCCAGGCGGCAAGCGCGTCCAGATCGGCCGGTTGCACCTGGGCCTGCGCCGGCATCGGGATCGCGCCCCACTTGCCCGAGCCGCCGGCCTTGATGCGGGCGGCCAACTGCTTCGCATCGACGCTGCCATCGGCGTACTTCGCAGCGATGTCCTTGAACGACGGGCCGACCAGCTTCCTGTCGATCTGGTGGCAGGCGGTGCAGGCGTACTTGCGGGCCAGGGCTTCGCTGGCGGACGCCGGTGCGGCCGGTGCGGCGAGTGCAAGGCTGAATGCGGCCAGGGCGGCAACGCGGATGAAGGAAGACATCGGGGACCTTTCGCGAGGAGGTGAATGCATGGCTGGGGCCGATCGGAGCGCAGTCTAGGGACGCGTCTCCTCGTCGGGTAGCGCTGTGCGCGCGATGGCGTGTGAACCGGATGTCGATAGTCAGCGCGCGGTGCGGCGGGTAGCGCCGCGGCAATCGTCGGCGGACGCGCTGACAGAGGCCTCGGCAGGGCGCCGAGGCCATTCGGCCGGCCGAGGGTGGCCGGCCGGGGAACGCGTGCGATCAGCGGGCCAGCTTGGCCGCGATCTCGGCGACGTGGCGGCCCTGGAAGCGCGCACCTTCGAGCTCATTGGCCGAGGGCTGGCGCGAGCCGTCGCTGGCGGCGATCGTGGTGGCACCGTACGGGCTGCCGCCGGTCACTTCGTCGAGCTTCATCTGGCCCTGCCAAGCGTACGGCAGGCCGACGATCACCATGCCCTGGTGCAGCAGCACGGTGTGCGTGCTGAGGATGGTGCTCTCCTGGCCGCCATGCTGCGTCGCCGTGCTGGCGAACACCGAGCCGACCTTGCCGATCAGCTTGCCGGCGAACCACAGCGGGCCGGTCTGGTCGAGGAAGTTCTTCATCTGCGCGGCCATGTTGCCGAAGCGGGTCGGCACGCCGAAGATGATCGCGTCGTAGTTCGGCAGCTCGTCGACGGTGGCGATCGGCGCGGCCTGGTCGAGCTTGAAGTGCGAGGCCTTCGCGACGGCCTCGGGCACGATTTCCGGCACGCGCTTGATGTCGACCGTGGCGCCGGTGCCGCGCGCACCTTCGGCGACCGCCTGGGCCATCGTCTCGATGTGACCATAGCTGCTGTAGTAGAGGACGAGAACCTTGGCCATGCTTGCTCCTGGTTGGTGGGCTGAGCGCATTCTGGGCGCCGGTGGCCGGCGCGGATTGCACGGGGGCGAACACAGGCTTCAAATCGGCTGAATGGGCGGCAATGCCCACTCGCTTCGCATCCGCCAGTTGACGAAATCGTCCAAGTACTAGAATTCGTCAACCACGGGGCAGACATGATCAACGATCAAATCCGCCGTGCGCGGCTGCTTCGGGGCTTCAGTCTGGACGAAGTGGCCCAGCGCATGGGCGACATCACCAAACAGGGCTTGAGCAAGTTCGAGAAGGGGCAGGCATTGCCGAACTCGACGCGGCTGCTGCAGCTCGCACGCGTATTCGGCGTGAAGCCGGAGTACTTCTTCCGAAGCGACATCGTGCAGCTGGCGCCCCTTGAGTTCCGCAAGCTCTCAAGCATGCCCAGGAAGCGCCAACAGCAGATCGAGGAGCGCGCGCGCGATGTGCTGGAGCGCTACATCCGCCTGGAGCAATGCTTCGGCGCGGACGACGCGGCGCAAGCCTCCTTGCAAGCGCCCCGCGCGTTCGAGGTGACCAGTGCCGATGAGGCCGAAGCCGCGGCAGAGCGACTGCGAGAACAATGGGCCATCGGAGGGGACGCCATCGCGCACCTGACCGAACTGCTGGAAGGCCATGGCATCAAGGTCGCATTGCTGGAACACGTCGACGATTTCGATGGCGCCTGCGCCGCCACGCATGACGAGCGCCATTTGCTCATCGCGCTCAATCGCGAACGACCTGGGGAGCGCATGCGCTTCACTGCTGCGCATGAGCTGGGGCATTGGGCAATGATGCTGCCCGACAACATGCTCGAAAAAGAGAAGGAAGGCTGCTGCCACCGCTTTGCCGGTGCCCTGCTCTACCCGCGCCAGCGCGTCGAAGCCGACTTCGGCACCCACCTGCGGCACCGCGTTCTACCCATTGAACTACTGAACGCCAAGCGACGCTACGGGATCTCGATGGGTGCTGCCCTGCGCCGGCTGAAGGATCTGCGGCTGATCTCGGATCCGGGCTATCAGTCCATGAACATCCAGTTCTCCGTCAACGGCTGGCGTTCTGCCGAGCCAGAGCCGCTGCTGCCCGAGCAGCCGCGCCGCTTTGAATCGATGGTCTACCGAGCCTTGGCCGAAGACCTGATCAGCCGCTCGCGTGCGGCCGAGTTCCTCCAATGCAGCATGGCCGAACTCGAGCCTGCTTTCACGGGCCTGCCGCGCTGAACAGCCCAGCGACAGGACCGAAGCCCGGCTCAGCCATTCCAGGCCGCCAGACGCTCCTCACAGGCTGAGGCTGGAAGGCGCGCACCACGCGCCAGCATGGCCCGCAAGCCGGCTGCGGCTCGCATACAAGGCGTCACGCCATGCGCCACCAACTGATCCAGAAGCCACAGGGCGCCATGCACCTGCAGTCCAGCTTGCTCAGCCAGGCTGCGCAGCCGCGCATCCCCCGTCAGCAACGGATGTTGCTGCTGACGGGCCACCCAGAAGCAGGACAAGTCCGCCAGCGAGATGTTGTCGTGCCGGACCCTCAATGCGAACAGCTCCGCCAGGACCTCTCCCGGCAGCGCCTCCACCACCAGCCCTCGCTCCATCAGCCCAAGCGGCGCCGGCTCATTGAGCTCCTGCACGACGAAATCGGTGCTGACGAAGGTGAATGGCAGCGTAAACAGCGCATCCAACAAGCCGGCGTGACTGAAGTCGATCCAGATGTTGGTGTCGCTGATGTAGACAGGCGGCGCGGGCATACCTTCCGAGCGGGCTCAGTTCTCGGCGGGGATGGCGGCTGGCGGGCTGTCCGATGTTGACTTGAACCAGAAAATCTCAGAACGGAATGTCGTCGTCCATGTCGTCGAAGCCGGTCGACGACTTCGCCGCCGGCTTGGTGGCCGCCGGGCGCGAGGCCGGTGCGGGGCGCTCGGCCCGCTCGGCGCGTTCCGGCCGATCGCTGCCACCACCACCGCCACCGCCCGAGGCGCCGCGGCTGTAGCCGCCACCGCCGCCGCCTTCTTCGCCGCCGCCATCACGGCCGCCCAGCAGCTGCATGTTGTCGGCAATGATCTCGGTGGTGTATTTCTCGGCGCCGTCCTTGTCCTGCCACTTGCGGGTCTTCAGGCGGCCTTCGACGTAGCACGAGCGGCCCTTCTTCAGGTACTCGCCGGCGATCTCGGCCAGGCGGTCGTAGAACACCACGCGGTGCCACTCGGTTTCTTCCATCTTCTCGCCGGAGGTCTTGTCCTTCCAGTTGCGCGAGGTGGCGAGGGTCACGTTGCAGATCGCGGCGCCGTTGGCGGAGTAGCGCACTTCGGGGTCACGACCCAGGTTGCCGATGAGGATGACTTTGTTGATCGAGGCCATGGAAAGCGGCTCCTGAAAAAGTAGAACGGGGGAATCCGGGGGACTGCGAGGGGAATGCCCGATTATCAGCGATGCATCTGGTCACGCCCGGGCAACGAAACTTCACACGGCCCAGGGTCAACGACGGCCGCACGCTGCCGTTGTCGGTGCAGGGTCGCGCCACTCTCCACCCCCACCCACCCTGAACCGGAGTCCACACCATGAAGCTCAACCTCCTGATCGGCTCGATGATGCTCGCCGCCAGCGCCGGCGCCTTCGCCCAGTCCAGCACCGCCGGCAGCGTCCAGCGCGACGTGAACCAGCAGGAACGCATCCAGCAGGGCCTGCAGAGCGGCCAGCTCAGCACCAAGGAAGCCGGCAAGCTCGAACGCGAGGAAAGCCGGGTCGACCACCTGCAGGCCCAGGCCCTGAAGGACGGCAAGCTCTCCACCGACGAGAAGCTGCGCCTGAACGCCGCGCAGAACAAGGTCAGCAGCGACATCGCCGCGGCCAAGCACAACGGCGTGAAKGGCAACCCGACCTCGGCCTCGTCGGAGCGGATGCAGGCCGACGTGCAGCGCAACATCAACCAGCAGAAGCGCGTCGAGGCCGGCGTGCAGAACGGCTCGCTGACGAACCACGAAGTGTCGAAGCTCGAGCGCGGCCAGGCGCACGTCGACCGCAAGGAAGCGGCGGCCGCCCGCGACGGCCACGTCGGTGCGGCCGAGGAGCGCAACATCCAGCACGCCGAGAACCGCCAGAGCCGCAAGATCCACCGCCAGAAGACCGACGCGCAGGTCCGCAAGGGCTGATCAGGGCTCGCCGTCCCAGTACTCCAGGTCCGTATCGGCGCGGTGCATCCGCCCGAAGCCGTACGGATCGCCCTCCCGCGTCGCCGTCGCCAGGTACTTGCCCGAATCGGGGTACTCCACCACCTCCGGGCTGTCCTTGGTGCTGATCGACAGGTACTTCAGCGGCGCATCGGATGTGTTGATGATCTGGTGCGGGTACGCCGGCCCCGGCGGGATGAAGACCACGTCGCCGGCCGCCAGCGCCAGGTGCTCGCCGGCCACGCGCAGCGTGCCCTCGCCCTCGAGCACGATGAACATCTCCTCCTGCGCATAGTGGAAGTGGTACGGGCAGCTGCGCTTGCCGGGTGGCACCACGTCGATGCTCGCGCCCAGCTTCAGCGCCGAGGTGCCCTTGGCCAGCCGCCCGGTCATCGAGTCGTACAGGGGTTCGCGCACATCGTGCGTGCGCGGGGTGGTCTCGAAGTTGCGGATCAACAGCTGCCGCAGCTGGTCGGCCCGCGGCGTGTGGATGTCGGTCATCGGCAGTCTCCTGGTGAAGGTGCAAGGGTGCCAGAAACCCGCCCGGAGCGCGCCGAGTAACATCGCGGCCTCGTCCGCCCCCTCCGCCCCGCCCGTGACCCCCGAACCCTCCACCGCACCGCTGCAGATCCTGCAGGAGGTGTTCGGCTACACCGCATTCCGCGGCGCCCAGGAATCCATCGTCGACCACGTCAACGCCGACGGCGACGCGCTGGTGCTGATGCCCACCGGCGGCGGCAAGAGCCTGTGCTACCAGGTGCCGGCGATCGCGCGGCACCGTGCCGGCCGCGGCGTGGCCCTGGTCGTCAGCCCGCTGATCGCGCTGATGCACGACCAGGTCGGCGCGCTCGAAGAGGCCGGCGTGCACGCCTCGTTCCTGAACTCGACGCTGACGCTCGACGAGACCCAGAAGATCGAGCGCGAGATGATGAGCGGCCGCCTCGTGATGCTGTACGCCGCGCCCGAGCGCATCACGACGCCGCGCTTCCTCGCGCAGCTCGATTCGCTGCACGAGCGCGGGCTGCTGAGCCTGTTCGCGATCGACGAGGCGCATTGCGTGAGCCAGTGGGGCCACGATTTCCGCGAGGACTACCTCTCGCTGAACGTGCTGCACGAGCGCTACCCCGGCGTGCCGCGCATCGCGCTCACGGCCACCGCCGACGACCTGACCCGCGCCGACATCATCGAGCGCCTGCAGCTGCAGGAGGCGCGCGTCTTCATCAGCAGCTTCGACCGGCCGAACATCCGCTACGGCATCGTCGAGAAGGACAACGCCCGCGCGCAGCTGCTGCGCTTCGTCACCGACGAGCACGAGGGCGATGCCGGCGTCGTGTACTGCCAGTCGCGCAAGAAGGTCGACGAGACCGCCGACTGGCTGAAGACCGAGGGCATCAACGCGCTGCCGTACCACGCCGGCATGGACGCCGACGTGCGCAAGCGCCACCAGGACCGCTTCCTGCGCGAGGACGGTGTCGTGATGGTGGCGACCGTTGCGTTCGGCATGGGCATCGACAAGCCCGACGTGCGCTTCGTCGCCCACCTCGACCTGCCGAAGAACATCGAGGGCTACTACCAGGAGACCGGCCGCGCCGGCCGCGACGGGCTGCCGGCCGACGCCTGGATGGCCTATGGCCTGGCCGACGTGGTGAACCAGCGTCGCATGATCGACGAGAGCCCGGCCGGTGAGGAGTTCAAGCGCGGCCAGCGCGCCAAGCTCGACGCGCTGCTGGCACTCGCCGAGGCGCACGACTGCCGCCGCGTGCGGCTGCTCGCCTACTTCGGCGAGGCGAGCCAGCCCTGCGGCAACTGCGACAACTGCCTGCACCCTCCCGCCACCTGGGATGCCACCGAGCCGGCGCGCAAGGCGCTCAGCTGCATCTACCGCTTCCACCAGAACCACGGCCAGCGCTTCGGTGCCGGCCACCTGATCGACGTGCTGCGCGGCAAGACCACCGACAAGGTGACGCAGTACCGCCACCAGTCGCTGTCGACCTTCGGCATCGGCGCCGACCTGAGCGAGGTGCAGTGGCGCGGCGTGCTGCGCCAGCTGATCGCGCTCGGCCACCTGCGCACCGAGGGTGAATACAACACGCTGGAGCTCGCGCCGAGCGCACGCGAGGTGCTGCGCGGCGAGGTGACGCTGCTGCTGCGCGAGGCGAGCGAGACGCCGAAGGCGCGCCGCGGCAGCACCAAGGGCAAGACAGGCAGCGCGAAGGGCGGGCGCGACAAGCCGCCGCCGGTGCCGCTGGACGACGACGGGCTGCTGCGCTTCGCCGCGCTGAAGGCATGGCGCGCCGAGGTCGCGCGCGAGCACGGGCTGCCGGCCTACGTGATCTTCCACGACGCGACGCTCGCCGAGATGGCGCGCGCGCAGCCGTCGTCGCTGGAAGCGCTGGGCCACATCAGCGGCGTCGGCGCGAAGAAGCTGGAGGCGTACGGCAGCGAGATCCTGCGGGTGCTCGGCGAATGAGCGGGCGCAGCCCCGAGACCCTGCCCTACGGGCTGGGCGCCGCGATCCTGACGGTGCTGGCCTTCGTGCTGCTGGAGATGCTGCTCGGCGGCGTGCTGATGGACCTGCAGGACACGCTGGCGCTGAGCGAGGCGCAGCTCGGCGAGCTGACGCGCGTGCTGGCCACCGGCATCGTCGTGTCGACGCTGCTCGCCTGGCGCGGGCTCACGCATGCGCAGCTGCTGCACGACGCGCCGGCACCGCCGCTGCACACGCTGCTCGCCAGCGCGGCGCCGTTGCTCGCCATGCTGCCGCTGCTGTGGTCGGTGAACGGCTGGATGGACTGGCTGCTGCAGTCGCTGCTGCCGCTGTCGGCCTGGGAGGCGGAGTGGTTCGCGCACGCGGTCGACGGCACGTTCGCGGCGACGCTGTCGGCCTGCGTGCTGGCGCCGGTGCTCGAGGAGATGCTGTTCCGCGGCCTGATCCTGCGCGGGCTGCTGCTGCGCTACCCGCCGTCCACCGCGATCGTGCACTCGGCCGCGCTGTTCGGCCTCGCGCACTTCAACGTCTACCAGTTCTTCGTCGGCCTCAGCACCGGGCTGGTGCTCGGGCTCGCGTACCAGCGCACGCGCTCGCTGTGGCCCTGCGTGCTGCTGCATGCGGCGTTCAACGGCGGCGTGCTGTGGATGGCGAGCGCCGACGGCCGCTGGCTGGCCGACACGATCGACAACCCGCTCGCGCTGCCGGTGGCGCTGGCCTTGTTCGCCTGGGGCCTGCGCCGCCTGCTGCGCCTGCCCTCGAAGCCCTAGGCCTCAAGGCTCCGCCGACTGCCCCGCCACCAGCACCGGCGGCAGCCACAGCTCGATCACGCCCGGGCGCGGCACCGCCGAGCGCCGCCGCTCGCGGATCCACACGCCGTCGATGCGCTGCGGCGTGACCCACGGCTCGCCGATGAAGCGCGACAGCGCCAGCGCGCACTCGCGGCCGGCCGGGTCGTGCAGCACGAAGGTCGGCACCGGCCACGGCACCGGGCGGCGCTGCTGGCGCAGCTCGGCATTGCGCGCCGCGTTGTCGATCGGCGCCACCTGCACCAGCACGTCGGCCTCCTGCTGGATTGCCTGGCGCAGCGCGCTCGCGGCCTCGCGCGAGGCCTCGTCGTAGATCTCGATGTAGAGCGTGCTGCGCTCGTCGCCTGGCCGGCAGGCGGCGAGGCTCGCCTTCTGCGGTGAGTCGACCGGGGCCGCCGCGACCGGTGGCGGGGGCACGGGCAGCTCCCCCTGCGCCGCGCTCGCGAGCTGCGACGCGCGCCCGGTCAGCGCCAGCCAGATGCGCCCGGCCGCCACCGCCTGCTCGGCGGGCGAGGTGCCGGGGTGCCAGTAGCTGAACGCGGTGTTCTCGGTCGGCGGCTTCTGCACCACCGCGCACAGGTCGTTGCGCAGGCGCTGGCTCGCGGCCACGCAGTCTTCGCTGGCGTCGGCATCCTTGCGGCATTCGTCGGCGATGCGGCCGGCCAGCCGCTCGACGCCGGCGCGCTCCAGTGGGCGCATCGCCGGGCTGCCGCGCAGGTCGAACAGCAGCGAGGCCTGCGTCACCACGTGCTCGGCCACCTTCGGGCAGCGGCCGTTGAAATCCTGCAGCGCCTTCGACACCTCGGTGAACAGCAGGCGCGCCTCGGTCTGCTGGTCGGTGCGGTTGCGCTGCAGCTGCTCC
>NZ_JBFUGN010000022.1:0-20158 GCF_056402895.1 Rhizobacter sp. P3_B12
AGCATGACGAGGGCCGCCTGGCCCAGGTGCTGGTGGCGCCGATCGTGAGCGAAAAAGCCACGTCCGCTGCCGAGAAGCACAACCAGGTGCTGTTCAAGGTGCTGCGCGATGCCACCAAGCCCGAGATCAAGGCAGCAGTCGAACTGCTGTTCAAGGTCGAGGTCGAGTCGGTGCAGACCGTCATTCAAAAGGGCAAGGTCAAGCGCTTCGGCCGTTCCATCGGCCGCCGCGACCACGTCAAGAAGGCGTATGTGTCGCTGAAGGCAGGCCAGGAGCTCAACTTCTCCGGGGAGGCCGCGTAATGGCCGTCATCAAAGTCAAACCGACGTCGCCCGGCCGCCGTGCCGTGGTGAAGGTGGTTCACAGCCACCTCTACAAGGGTCGTCCGGAAGCCTCGTTGCTCGAACCGCAAATGCAGAATGCGGGTCGCAACAACAACGGCCACATCACGATGCGCCACAAGGGCGGTGGTCACAAGCACCACTACCGCGTGGTCGACTTCGTGCGCAACAAGGACGGCATTCCGGCGAAGGTCGAACGCATCGAGTACGACCCGAACCGCACGGCGCACATCGCGCTGGTGTGCTACGCCGACGGCGAGCGCCGCTACATCATCGCCCCGCGTGGGCTGGATGTCGGTGCGACCGTGCTGAGCGGCGCCGAAGCGCCGATCAAGGCCGGCAACACGCTGCCGATCCGCAACATCCCGGTGGGCTCGACGGTTCACTGCGTCGAACTGCTGCCGGGCAAGGGTGCCCAGATCGCACGCTCGGCCGGCACCTCGGTGACGCTGCTGGCACGCGAAGGCACCTACGCCCAGCTGCGCCTGCGCTCGGGTGAAGTGCGCCGCATCCACATCGACTGCCGCGCGACGATCGGCGAAGTGGCCAACGAAGAGCACAACCTGCGCCAGTACGGCAAGGCCGGTGCGCGTCGCTGGAAGGGCATCCGTCCGACGGTTCGCGGTGTCGCGATGAACCCGGTGGATCACCCGCACGGTGGTGGTGAAGGTCGTACCGGCGAGGGCCAGGTGCCTGTGTCGCCGTGGAACACGATGACCAAGGGCTACCGCACTCGCAACAACAAGCGCACGCAGACGTTCATCGTCTCGCGTCGCAAGAAGTAAGGGGCTGCCATGACCCGTTCGCTCAAAAAAGGTCCGTTCGTCGACCATCACCTGATGGCCAAGGCCGAGAAGGCCGCGGCCATCAAGGACAAGAAGCCGATCAAGACCTGGTCGCGTCGCTCGACGATTCTTCCCGACTTCATCGGGTTGACGATCGCGGTGCACAACGGCAAGCAGCACGTGCCCGTGTACATCACCGACCAGATGGTCGGCCACAAGCTCGGTGAATTTGCGCTGACCCGCACGTTCAAGGGCCACCCGGCCGACAAGAAGGCCAACAAGAAGTAAGGATGACGACGATGGAAACCCGTTCAATCGTTCGCGGCGTCCGCCTCTCTGCCGACAAGGGTCGGCTGGTGGCCGATCTGGTCCGCGGCAAGAAGGTCGACCAGGCGCTGAACATCCTGAGCTTCA
Organism: Rhizobacter sp. P3_B12; assembly: GCF_056402895.1. Lineage (NCBI taxonomy): Bacteria > Pseudomonadati > Pseudomonadota > Betaproteobacteria > Burkholderiales > Sphaerotilaceae > Rhizobacter > Rhizobacter sp. P3_B12. The sequence goes on from NZ_JBFUGN010000022.1 coordinate 1,541, forward strand.
CGCCCAAGAAGGCAGCCGGCATCATCAAGAAGGCTCTGGAGTCGGCGATCGCCAACGCAGAGCACAACGACGGTGCCGACATCGACGAACTGAAGGTCAAGACGATCTTCGTCGAGCAGGCCGCCACCCTCAAGCGCTTTTCCGCACGGGCCAAGGGCCGCGGCAACCGCATCAGCAAGCCGACGTGTCACATCTTCGTGACCGTGGGCAACTGAGCGCAGAAGGAAAACCATGGGACAGAAAATCCATCCGACCGGTTTCCGGCTGCCGGTCACCCGCAACTGGGCTTCGCGCTGGTACGCATCGAACGCGAATTTCGCGACGATGCTGGCCGAAGACCTGCGGGTCCGCGACTTCCTGAAGGCTCGCCTGAAGAGCGCCGCCGTTTCGCGCATCCTGATCGAGCGCCCCGCCAAGAGCGCCCGCGTCACCATCTTCTCGGCTCGTCCGGGCGTGGTGATCGGCAAGAAGGGCGAGGACATCGAGAAGCTGAAGGCCGAACTGACCCGCCGCATGGGCGTGCCGGTCGCGGTCAACATCGAAGAAGTGCGCAAGCCTGAAGTCGATGCCCAGCTGATCGCCGACAGCATCACCCAGCAGCTCGAGAAGCGCATCATGTTCCGCCGTGCCATGAAGCGCGCGATGCAGAACGCGATGCGCCTGGGCGCGCAGGGCATCAAGATCATGTCGTCGGGCCGCCTGAACGGCATCGAGATCGCCCGCTGCGAGTGGTACCGCGAAGGCCGCGTGCCCCTTCACACCCTGAAGGCCGACATCGACTACGGCTTCTCCGAAGCCAAGACGACCTACGGCATCATCGGCGTGAAGTGCTGGGTCTACCGTGGCGACCGCCTCGCCAATGGCGAAGTGCCGCAGCTGAAGGCCGAGGTGCCCGAGGACGATCGTCGTCCGCGCCGCAACACGCGCCCTGGCGCTCCGGCTGGCCGTGGCCGTCCGGGCGGCGGTGGTGCAGGTGACCGCGGCGATCGCGGTGATCGTGGTGCGCCCCGCCAGGGCGCTGCCCCGGTCGAAGGCAGCGACAAGCCGGCCGAGGCGACGGGTGCTCCCGCCACCGACGCGCCGACCAGCGCAGCCAAGCGCGTGCGCAAGGCCCCCGATGCCACCGGCTCGGGCAAGGCCTAAGGAGAACAAGCAATGATGCAACCGTCTCGGCGGAAATACCGCAAAGAGCAGAAGGGCCGCAACACCGGCGTCGCCACCCGTGGTGCGAACGTGTCGTTCGGCGATTTCGGCCTGAAGGCCACGGAGCGTGGTCGCCTGACCGCGCGCCAGATCGAGGCCGCACGTCGTGCGATCTCGCGTCACATCAAGCGTGGCGGCCGGATCTTCATCCGCATCTTCCCGGACAAGCCGATCTCGCAAAAGCCTGCCGAAGTCCGCATGGGCAACGGCAAGGGCAATCCGGAGTACTACGTCGCTGAAATCCAGCCCGGCAAGGTGCTCTACGAACTCAACGGTGTGCCCGAAGAGCTGGCCCGCGAAGCGTTCAAGCTGGCTTCGGCCAAGCTGCCGCTGAGCACCACCTTCGTGTCGCGTCAGGTCGGCTCTTGAGGCCTGACTGGAGAAACACATGAAAGCATCTGAACTCCGCACCAAGGACGTCGCCGGCCTTGAAAAGGAAGTGGCTGACCTGTTGAAGGCACACTTCGGTCTGCGCATGCAGAAGGCGACTCAGCAACTGACCAATCACTCGACGCTGGGCAACACGCGCCGCGACATCGCGCGTGCGAAGACCATCCTGGCCGAGAAGAAGAGGGCTGCCAAATGAGCACCACGCAAACCACGACCGAAGCGCCGCAGAAGAACACCCGCACACTGGTGGGCAAGGTCGTCAGCGACAAGCGCGCCAAGACCGTCACCGTGCTGATCGAGCGCCGCACCAAGCACGAGCTGTACGGCAAGATCGTCGGGAAGTCGAGCAAGTACCACGCCCATGACGAAAAGGGCGAGTACAAGCTGGGCGACGTGGTCGAGATCGCCGAAGGCCGTCCGATCTCCAAGACCAAGTCCTGGGTCGTGACGCGTCTCATCGAGAAAGCTCGCGAAGTCTGATTTGAGTTGACCCTGGGGCCTTCGTCAGAAGGCACCCCGAAGACGGTCGGAACGCTGGGATACTGGCGTCCGGCCGTTTTTTCATTTGGAGATCGAGATGCTCAAAGTTGGTGACAAGCTGCCCGCAGGCTCGCTGCAGGAATTCATCGAGGTCGAAGGCAATGGCTGCAGCCTGGGCCCGAACACCTTCGACGTCGAGAAGGAAACCGCTGGCAAGAAGATTGCAATCTTCGCGCTGCCCGGTGCCTTCACGCCGACCTGCTCGGCCCAGCACGTGCCGGGCTACGTGAAGAACGCCGAGGCGCTGAAAGCGGCCGGCGTCGACGAGATCTGGTGCATCTCGGTCAACGACGCGTTCGTGATGGGCGCCTGGGGCCGCGACCAGCACACGCTGGGCAAGGTGCGCATGATGGCCGACGGCAGCGGCACGTTCACGCAGGCCACCGGCCTGACGCTGGACCTGATCGCCCGCGGCATGGGCGTGCGCTCGCAACGCTATTCGATGCTGGTCGACAACGGCGTCGTCAAGACGCTGAACATCGAGGCGCCGGGCAAGTTCGAGGTCAGCAACGCCGAGACGATCCTGGCGCAGGCGAAGGGCTGATCCGTAGCCCGGATGCCAATCCGGGTTCGTGAATCACACCTCCCGGATTGCCATCCGGGCTACCCCATCCAGCGTTCGGTGGCGCTGTGCACCACCGACGACAGCGGCTCGCCTGCGGCCCGCAGCCCGCGCAGCCACTGCGCATCATTGCCGTGCCGCAGGCTGTCGCGGATCAGGTTGCTCGCGTCGAGCGAGCGCAGGTCCAGCGCATGCTCGTCGACCCGCGCGAGCGTGCGCACGATGTTGTCGCGCAGCTTCTCGCGCTGCTTGGTCTGCGGGTCGACGATCTCGCCCTCGAGCCCGAAGCGGCAGGCCTGGAAGCGGTTGAAGGTGTAGACGAGGTAGTCGTCTTCCGACGGCTCGAACGGCCGCTCCTCGCGCAGGTAGCGGCAGATCGCCTGCAGGTAGCACGCGAGTGYCGCGGCCTTGTCGACGTCGAGCGGCGTGTCGCACACCCGCAGCTCGATGGTGCCGAACTCGGGCTTCGGCCGGATGTCCCAGTAGAAGTCCTTCATCGACTGCACGACACCCGTGCTCGTCATCTTGTCGAAGTAGAGCCCGAAGTCGTCCCACGTCGTCACGAACGGTGCGCGCCCCGACAGCGGGAACGCGAACACCGAGTTCAGGCGCGCCGAATCGAAGCCGGTGTCGACGCCCTGCACGAACGGCGACGACGCGCTCAGCGCGATGAAGTGCGGCACGTAGCGCGACAGTGCGTGCAGCAGCCACAGCGCCGTGTCGCCATCCTCGCAACCCACGTGCACGTGCTGGCCGAACACGGTGAACTGCTTGGCGAGGTAGCCGTACAGCTCGCTGATGTAGTGGAAGCGCTCGGTCGGGAAGATCTGCTGGTCGCTCCAGTGCTGGTACGCGTGCGTGCCGCCACCGGCGATGCCGATGTTCAGCTTGCGCGCCGCCTGCGACAACTGGCCGCGCAGGTCGTGCAGCTCGGCCACCAGGCCACTGTGCTCGCGCTGGATCGAGGTGCCGATCTCGATCATGCTGCGCGTGATCTCGGGCTTCACGTCCCAGGCGCCGGTGTGCTTGGCGAGCACGCGCAGCAGGTCCTCGGCCTGCGGCGCGAGGTCGAAATCGTGCGTGCTGACCAGTTGCAGTTCGAGCTCGACGCCCAGCGTCAGCGCCTCGGAGGTGGTGAATTCGGCCAGGGCCATGTCAGGGAACCTTCGTGTTCGAGATGGGCGGGCACTCCTGGGCGAGGTCGCGCACGGCGCGTTCGGCCAGCAGCGGGCCGATGAACTGCAGCAGGGTGGTGGAGATCAGCAGCGCCTGCAGCACGCCACCGTTGGCGCCGGGCAGCTGCGACGGCCAGCCGAAGGTGTCAGCGGTCAGCAGCACCGCGAGGCTGCTCATCGGCTGCAGCGCGATGGTCAGCGCGCCGGCCTGGCGCCAGCCGAGGCCGCTGGGCTTGGCCAGCACCGCGATCGCGATGCCCTTGCCCATCAGGCGCGCGACGACGATGACCAGCACCCAGGGCCACAGCGTCGAGAAGCCGTCGAGCGTGAACAGCATGCCCAGGCAGATGAAGAGCATCACGCTGAGCGTGGCGCCCGCCGTGCCGAGCTGTGGCTCGACGGTCAGGCCGTGCGCCATCCGCGAGCGCGCCACCATGCCGGCCACCAGCAGCGCGAGCAAGGGCGAGAGCCGCCATTGCGCGGCCAGCATCGCGGCGATGATGACCAGCGCGATCTGCAGCACCGGCGCGGTGGTCAGGCCCCGCACCTGCTTCATGAGTTGCGTCAGCACCCAGCCGGCGGCGACGCCGAGCAGGAACGAGCCGCTGACCACCAGCAGTGCACTGGTGACGGCCGGCTCGAGGCCCGGTTCGACCGCGGCCAGCCCGCCGCTCGCGGCAAGCACGCCCCAGGCCTTCAGCGCCACCACCGCGAGCACGCTGTTGATCGCCGACATCATCAGCAGGCGTTCGGTCACCTGCCCGCGCGGGCGCATCTGGTGAACCAGCGCCAGCACCAGGACCGGCGAGGTCGACATCGCGACGGCGCCGGCCAGTGCGGCCGAGATCGACGGCGCATCGAAGGCGAGCAGGCCGAGGTACACGCCGAGGCCGGACAGCACGCCCTCGAGCACGCAGGTCAGCGCGAGCCACGGGTTGTCGATCAGCCACCGCGGCCGGATGCGGCTGCCGAGTTCGAACACCAGCACGCCGATGGCCAGGTCGATGAGCGGCTTGACCGGGTCGAGGTCGGTGCGCTCGAGCAGGCGCAGCGCCAGCGGGCTGGCCAGCGCGCCGGTCAGCATGTGGCCGCACAGCCGCGGCAGCCGGAAGCGCCGGCGCAGGATCTCGCCGAGCACCACCGCGACGACCATCACGATCGCGAAGCCCAGCACCGGGTCGACACCGCGCAGGTGATCGAGGGTCCAGGAGGCAGTGGCGGCGGAGGGAGCGAACCAGTTCTCGAGCGTGGAGGACAAGGACATGCGGGAGCCGGCAAGGAAAGACGGGACGTTCGCCCGGATCGCAGCAAGGATCGGGGAAACTTCGGGGGTCTTGAAGGTAACCGTATCCGACCTCAAGTGCAGCGCCTTCCCGGCGCAACTTCTTGTAAGACAGCGCCTACACGCCGGCACCCAACAACATTCAGCTTCAGCAAGACCATGGACAAGCAAACACTTTCCTTCCAGGCCGAGGTCAAGCAGATCCTGCACCTGGTCACGCACTCGCTCTACTCCAACAAGGAGATCTTCCTGCGGGAACTGGTCTCGAACGCCTCGGACGCCTGCGACAAGCTGCGCTTCGAGGCGCTGAACAACGCCGGGCTGTATGAAGACGCGCCGAACCTGGAGGTGCGCATCGCCTTCGACAAGGCCGCGAAGACGCTGACGATCACCGACAACGGCATCGGGCTGTCGGCCGACGAGGCGGTGGCCAACCTCGGCACCATCGCGAAGAGCGGCACGCGCGAGTTCATGAGCAAGCTCGAAGGCGACCAGAAGAAGGACGCGCAGCTGATCGGCCAGTTCGGCGTCGGCTTCTACAGCGGCTTCATCGTGGCCGACCGCATCACCGTCGAGTCGCGCCGCGCGGGTGTGCCAGCCGAGCAGGGCGTGCGCTGGAGCTCGGAAGGCAGCGGCGATTTCGAGGTCGAGACGATCACGCGGGCGCAGCGCGGCACCTCGGTGATCCTGCACCTGCGCGAAGGCGAAGAAGAGTTCCTCACGGCGTGGAAGCTGCGCTCCATCATCAGCAAGTACTCCGACCACATCTCGCTGCCGATCCTGATGCAGAAGGAGGAGTGGGACGCCGACAAGCAGGAACAGGTCGTCCACGACGAGTGGGCCCCGGTCAACAAGGCGGCGGCGCTGTGGACGCGCAGCAAGAGCGACATCACGCCCGAGCAGTACACCGAGTTCTACAAGCAGATCAGCTACGACACCGAGGCGCCGCTCGMGTTCACGCACAACCGCGTCGAGGGTCGCAGCGAATACACGCAGCTGCTGTACGTGCCGGCGAAGGCGCCGTTCGACCTGTGGAACCGCGACAAGCGCGGCGGCGTGAAGCTCTACGTGAAGCGCGTCTTCATCATGGACGATGCCGAGGCGCTGATGCCGGTCTACCTGCGCTTCGTGAAGGGCGTGATCGACAGTGCCGACCTGCCGCTCAACGTCTCGCGCGAGCTGCTGCAGGAGAGTCGCGACGTGAAGGCGATCCGCGAGGGCTCGACCAAGCGCGTGCTRGGCATGCTGGAGTCGCTGGCCGACAACGAGGACGCGGCCGAGCGCGCGAAGTACGCCGCGTTCTGGAAGGACTTCGGCGCGGTGCTGAAGGAAGGCGTCGGCGAGGACCACGCCAACCTGGAGCGTTTGACCAAGCTGCTGCGCTTCGCGTCGACGCAGGCCGACGAAGGCGTTTCGTTCGCCGACTACCTGGGCCGCATGAAGGAAGGCCAGGACACGATCTACTACATCACGGCCGACAACCTGGCCGCGGCGAAGAGCAGCCCGCAGCTCGAGATCTTCCGCAAGAAGGGCATCGAGGTGCTGCTGCTGGTCGACCGTGTCGACGAGTGGATGCTGAGCCACCTGTACGAGGTCGAAGGCARGTCGCTGCAGAGCGTCGCGAAGGGCTCGGTCGACCTCGGCAAGCTGCAGGACGAGGCCGAGAAGAAGCAGGCCGAGGAGGTCGCGACAGCCTTCCAGCCGGTGCTCGACCGCTTGAAGGAAGCGCTGAAGGACCGCGCGAAGGACGTGCGCGCGACCTCACGGCTGGTCGACTCGCCGGCCTGCCTGGTCGTCGAGGAGGGCGACATCAGCGGCCACCTCGCGCGCCTGCTGAAGCAGTCCGGCCAGAGCGCGCCGAAGACGAACCCGGTGCTGGAAGTGAACGCCGAGCACGCGCTGGTGAAGCGGCTCGAATCCAGCCCGCAGTTCGACGAGCTCGCGAACATCCTGTTCGACCAGGCGGTGCTGGCCGAAGGCGGGCAGCTCGAGGATCCGGCCGCCTACGTGCGCCGCGTCACGGCGCTGCTGACTGCCTGATCGCGGTCAGTACGCGGGGCCGCCGAACACCGGCGGCTCCCGCAGCGTCGCGATCTGCTCGCGCAGGCGCACCGCCTGGTCGGTCCRGTAGACCGGCGCACCGAACCACGGGAACGCGATCGGGAAGGCCGGGTCGTTCCAGCGCCGCGCAAGCCAGGCGCTGTAGTGGATCATCCGCAGCGTGCGAAAGGCCTCGATCAGCCGCAGCTCGCGCCAATCGAACTCCATGAAGTCCTCGTAACCGGTCAGCAGCGCATGCAGCTGGCGGGTCGCGACGCTGCGCTCGCCCGACAGCAGCATCCACAGGTCCTGCACCGCCGGGCCGGACAAGGCATCGTCGAGGTCGACGAAGTGCGGGCCGGCCTCGGTCCACAGCACGTTGCCGGCGTGGCAGTCGCCATGCAGGCGGATCGTGCGGGTGCTGCCGACGGCGTCGAAGCAGGCGGCGATCTCGGCCAGCGCATCGCGCGCCGCGCGCTCCCAGCCGGGCTTCGCATCGGGCGGGATGATGTCGCCGGCGAGCAGCCAGTCGAGCGGCCCCGAGCCGTAGGTCGCGATGTCGAGTGTCAGCCGGTGCTCGAAGCGCGACTTCGCGCCGACCCGATGCATGCGGCCGACGAAGCGGCCGATCCATTCCATCGTGGCCTCGTCCTCGAGCTCGGGCGCGCGGCCCGAGCGGCGTTCGGTGATCGCGAAGCGGTGCGGGTCCGAGCCGCCGGTGAAGTGGCACAGCGTCGAGGTGATGCCGCTCTGCTCGCTGGTCAGCGACCAGGGGCTGACGATCGGGATCTCGGCCTCGGCGAGTTCGTTGGCGAACGCGTGCTCCTCGAGGATCTGCGCGTCGCTCCAGCGCCCGGGCCGGTAGAACTTCGCGACCACGACGCGCTTGTCTTCGAGGAACACCTGGAAGACGCGGTTCTCGTAGGAGTTCAGCTGGATCAGCCGGCCGTCGCCGCGCAGGCCGACCGAATCGAGGGCGTCGAGGACGACTTCCGGCGTCAGGCCGGCGTAGGGGGTTTCAATCGGCGAGGCGGATGACATGCCCGCATCGTAAGCGGCAGCCGCCCTGCCGCCGCGAATCGATCAGTGCCGCGTGCTCGACGCGTAGTGCGGCGGGTCGACGACGACGCCGCCGACTTCATCCCCCAGCGTGCTGTCGCCGCCCGGGTTGGTGGTGGCGAAGGCGGGGCCCTGCCGCGGGGCGGGCTTGCCGTTGCGATCCGTGAGGCCGGAGAACTCGCTGCTCGCGAACGCATCGAGCCGGCTGTCGGGCGAGAAGAAGGAGTCCTGGAACAGCGTCGAATCGCTCCACAGCGCGGTGCGCTCGGCGCGCTTGGTCGCGACGGTGGTGGCCAGCGTGTCGCGCGCTTCGTGCAGCGTGTGGGTCGGCGCGGGCTGCGGTGCGCGCGACGCGGCCCCGCTGTGCGGCACCAGCAGCTGCAGCTCGGCGATCGACGGCAGGTGCTCGGTCGAGCAGCGCAGGTAGCGCACGCGGCAGGCGGCCAGCACCGATTGCTTGATCTGCTGCAGCCGGCGCGAACCGCCGCGCTCGACGTCCAGGTCGATCGCGGCGAGCACGCGCCCGTTCGCGCTGCAGACCGCGAAGGTCACATGGTTGGAACCGAGCAGGTCGAACCAGAAGCGGACTTCGGTGGGGTCGTTCGGCTGGCAGAAGCGCACCAGCGGCAACTTCGACAGCACGATGTGATGCGGCAGCGCCTCACGCAGCAGGCGGTAGATGCGGCGCTCGTCGGTGCTGAAGACGGGGCGGGCGGTGAGTGCCCACTCGGTGGGCAGCGGCTTGGGTTGGGGCGGCTTGCGACCGCGCCACAGCAGCACGAGGAGCGCGAGAGCCAGCAGCGTGGTGACTGCCAATGCGGCGATCCAGGGCAGGACTTGCATGATCAGGACACAGACTTGGATGGAGTCCATCGGACCGGGGCCGGAGGGCACCCGTCGAGCGACGAACCGAAGGCATCCTAGCGGTCGACCCCGGCAGGCGCATCCCCCACATCGGGGCCGTACAGATGTCAGATTGGTATCTGAAAACGGATTTCGTCGCTTATTCCGAGGCGACGCGTCGCGTGCTGCCCACGTGGGCCTTCACTTCCGTGACGGTGTCGAGCAGGTCGCTCATGCGCTGTGCATGGCGCTTGAACTGGTAGTTCAGCTCGGCCGCATGGCGCTCCATCAACTGGCCCATCTGCGATGCGAGGCTGTCGGGCGGCAGCTTCAGCCAGGCTTCCGACTCCGAGCCGTCGCGCTCGACCAACGCGCCGGCGCGGCGGGCGATCTTCAGCATCGCAGTGTTCTCGCTGAGCGCGTGGATGAACAGCCGGTCGCAGCCGCGGTTGCGCGCCTGCAGCACGGCGCGCTCGAACAGCCGTGCGCCGTAGCCACGGCCGCGCGCATGGCTGGCCACCGAGACGCCGAACTCCGCCATCGCCGCGTCTTCGGGGCGGTTCACCGGCACATAGGCGAGGTGGGCCAGCGCGATGAGCTCGAGGCGCCGGTTGAAGATGCCGAACAGCTCGTCGCGCTCGAAGTTCAGCGACGCGACGTAGCGCTCGATCTGGGCATCCGTCGCCGGATAGCCGAATCGAAGATAGCGATCACTTTCGCTGAGCGCCAGAAGGTGCGTTGAAATTCGAACCCGATGGCGCTCGGACATCGAGCGAATCGGCACCCAGCTGAAGCGCGGAGCCACCGGAGCAGTGCCGTGATTCGACGCCAGGGGCGACGAACGTTCGGAAGAAGCGGCGGGACTGCTCATGGGGGTGACTTGGTAGAAACCCTAGTGTACCGGTTCAAGCGTCCACTTGCGAGCGATGGAGACAAGGCGGCCCCTCTAGCCAGCGTCACCCTCGATCAGCTACACTCGAAGGCTTTTCCGCCATGGCCCGGTGGAAATACGCAAGAGAAGCACGCCTGAGAGGCTGCCTGAACAAGCAGCACCGATGGCCGTGACATTTCAGCAATGAAATTCAGCAAGGCCGTAACCTGCTGGTCGCCTGTGGCGATCGGCTCATTGAAAGAACCTCATGAAGACCTTCAGCGCCAAGCCGGCCGAAGTGACGCACGAGTGGTTTGTGATTGACGCCACCGACAAGGTGCTCGGACGTGTTGCCAGCGAAGTGGCACTCCGTTTGCGCGGCAAGCACAAGGCCATTTACACGCCTCACGTCGACACCGGAGATTTCATCGTCGTCGTCAACGCAGACAAGATCCGCGTCACGGGCAACAAGGCCACCGACAAGGTGTACTACCGTCACTCGGGTCACCCGGGCGGTATCCACGCCACGACCTTCAAGGACATGCAAGCCAAGCACCCCGGCCGCGCGCTGGAAAAGGCTGTCAAGGGCATGCTCCCCAAGGGACCGTTGGGTTACGCGATGGTCAAGAAGCTGAAGGTATATGCCGGTGGTTCCCACCCGCACACCGCCCAGCAGCCCAAAGTGCTGGACATCTAAGGAGCGGCCATGATCGGAAATTGGAACTACGGAACCGGCCGCCGCAAGTCTTCGGTGGCGCGCGTCTTCATCAAGAAGGGCACTGGCCAGATCGTCGTCAACGGCAAGACCGTCGATGAGTATTTCGGTCGCCAGACCTCCATCATGGTGGTCAAGCAGCCCCTGGTGCTGACCTCCAACGATGGCGCGTTCGACGTCAAGGTCAACGTGCACGGCGGTGGCGAGTCGGGTCAAGCCGGTGCAGTGCGCCACGGCATCACCCGCGCCCTGATCGACTACGACGAGACGCTCAAGCCCGCCCTCAAGCATGCTGGCTTCGTGACGCGCGATGCGCGTGAAGTCGAGCGCAAGAAGGTCGGCCTGCACGGCGCTCGCCGCAGGAAGCAGTTCAGCAAGCGCTGATCGACGCTCACGCGTTGCAACAAAGGGTCGCTTTCGAGCGGCCCTTTTTGTTTTCGGGTCGCCGTTCCGGCAAGGTTTGGAAACAAGCGCCTGGCGGGCCGCTTCTACAATCCCTAGCTTCAACAGGGGCGCCGGGCTCCGCAGCACGAGCCCTTCACTTCCTCCTGTCCTGACCCCATGCGCTGGAAACTGCTTCGTCGTCGCATGTCCATCAGCGCACCGCGCATGATCGTGCGCAGCCACCTGCCCTGGCCCTTGCGCTGGATCATCGTGGCGCTGGTGTTCGGATTCTCCGCGGCCTTCGCGCTGTGGGCCTTCGAGTTCGGCAAGGACATCGCCGGGCTGGACCGCGATGCGAAGGCCGAGCTGGCGCAACTGCGTGTCGAGGTCGCGCAGCTGCGCGCCGAACGCGAAGGCGCCCAGTCCATCGCCAACACCGCCGGCAGCCTGCTGCGCACCGAGAAGGTGGCGCAGGACAAGCTGGCCCAGCAGCTCAAGCAGCTCGAGTCCGAGAACATGGCGCTGAAGGCCGACCTCGGCTTCTTCGAGCGCCTGCTGCCGGCCGGTGCCGCCGAGGCGCTGACGGTGCGCGCACTGCAGGCCGAAGCCAAGGCGCCGGGACAACTTCGTTACCAATTGCTGGTGATGCAGATGGGCAAGTCGGCCCCCGAATTCACCGGCCGCTACGACATCGTGCTGACCGGGCTGCTCGACGGCAAGCCGTGGTCCCTGTCGATGCCCAACGGCGGCTTGCCGCTCGCCGTGAAGCAGTACCTCCGTCTCGAAGGAATGATCGATCACCCGCTGCAGGCCGTGGTAAAAACCGTCCAGGTCAAGGTCATTGACAGCCGCGGCACCGTCAGGGCGACGCAGATGCTCAAGCTCTGAAGCCAGCCACCGAAGAAGCACTCAGCACGAAGACGACGCAAGAGACGGCACCCCTCGTTGGATCACGTTGGAGCAATCACCATGTTCGGCAAAACCAAGCAGCCCCCCATCCGCACCCTGATCGGCGAAGGCACCGTGATCACCGGCGAACTGCGCTTCGCCGACGGCCTGCGCATTGATGGCGAGGTGCAGGGCGACGTGATCGCCAGCAGCGAGGCGTACAGCATCCTCGTGATCAGCGAGAAAGCCAAGGTCATCGGCAAGGTCAAGGCCGGCCACGTGATCATCAATGGCACCGTGATCGGTCCGGTCTTGTCGGATCAGCTGCTCGAGTTGCAGCCCAAGGCCAGCATCGTCGGCGATGTGCGCTACGAATCGCTCGAAATGCACCAGGGCGCCCGGATCGACGGCGAACTCCACCCCTTGAAGGCCGACGAGAAGGCCCCTTTGAAGCTGGCCACCGCGAACGCGGGGCCGGTGATCAATCCCACAACGGCACAAGCGGCGTGAGCTCGGCGGATAATCGGTCCGTTCGTCCCCCAAGGAATACCCCATGAGCGCAGTTGCAGAGAACCTCCAGAGCCTTGATTCCAGCGAGCCGCCGGTGCCGCTGGTGTTCACCGACAGCGCCGCGAGCAAGGTCAAGGAGCTGGTCGACGAAGAAGGCAATCCCGAGCTGAAGCTGCGCGTCTTCGTGCAGGGCGGCGGTTGCTCCGGCTTCCAGTACGGCTTCACGTTCGACGAGATCGTCAACGACGACGACACGCAGATGAGCAAGAACGGCGTCACGCTGCTGATCGATGCGATGAGCCTGCAGTACCTGGCCGGTGCCGAGATCGACTACAAGGACGACCTCGAAGGCGCGCAGTTCGTGATCAAGAACCCGAACGCGACGACGACCTGCGGTTGCGGGTCCAGCTTCTCGGTCTGAGCCGTCCGGCTCCCGCGACAGGCCGCTTTCGGGCGGCCTTCGTCATTTCAGGCCGGATACAGCGCACCCAGCACCCGCGGCCCCCGCGCCCCGGTGACCGACACCAGGTTGCCGGGCTCGCGCCGGACATGCGCCCGCGCCAGCCACGCGAAGGCAGCCGCCTCGACCTCGCTGGCCGGCAGGCCGCGCTCATCGCTGCGGACCACCCTGCGGCGCGGAAGCAGGGCCACCAGCCGCCCCATCAGCTGATCGTTGAAGGCGCCGCCGCCGCACACCAGCACCTCCTGCGCGTCGCCGGCATGGCGATCGACCGAGTCGGCGCAGGCCAGGGCCGTCAGCTCGCACAGCGTGGCCTGCACATCTTCCGGCCGCAGCGCATGGCCGGCGCGTGACAGCTGCTCGTCGAGCCATTCGGGGTTGAACAGGTCGCGGCCGGTGCTCTTCGGCGGCGTCAGCGTGAAATACGGATCGGCGTGCATCTGCGCCAGCAGGCTGGCTTCGACCCGCCCCGAGGCCGCCCAGGCGCCGCCGGCGTCGAAGGGCCGGTGGCAATGGCGTTGGCACCAATGGTCCATCAGCGCGTTGCCGGGGCCGCAATCGAAGCCGGTCGTCGACTTGCCGTGCGCCGGCCAGGCCGTCAGGTTGCTGATGCCGCCGATGTTCAGCACGGCGCCGGCGCGGTCGACCTGGCCGAACACCGCGCGATGGAAGGCCGGCACCAGCGGGGCGCCCTGGCCGCCGGCAGCGATGTCGCGGCTGCGGAAGTCGGCGACCACGTCGATGCCCGTCAGCTCGGCCAGCACGGCCGGGGCGTTCACCTGCGCGGTGTAGGCGACCTCGTCGCCCGGGCGGTGCCGGACCGTCTGGCCGTGCGCACCGATGGCCCGGATGTCTTTCGCCGCGAGTCCGGATTGCGCGAGCAGCAGGCTCACGACGCCGCCATAGACCTGCACCAACGACTGGCCCGCCTGGGCCATGCGGTTCAGCTCGTCGTCACCGGCGCGCTGCAGCGCCATGAACGCTTCGCGCAGGTGGGCGGCAAAGGGCAGGTGGGCATGCGCCAGCACCGCGATGCGCGGCCCGCTGAAGTCGACGACCACACCGTCCACGCCGTCCAGCGAGGTGCCGGACATCAGGCCGAYGTAGCGTTCCGTGGTCGGGTGTGCGGTCATCGCGCGATGGTAGCCGCGCCGCCCGATCGGGTGTGTGCTACTCGGCGTCGCCGGTGTAGCTCGCGAGCGATTCCGCGCCCTGGAGCTGCTCGCGCCAGGTGCCGGTGACCTTCGCCAGCTCCTGCTGCGCCGAGGCCGTCAGCACGATCGCTTCCGAGGTCTTGGCCACCACCAGCGGATCCTGCTGCTGGCCGCGCAGCTTGAACTCGAAGTGCAGGTGCGGCCCGGTCGCCCAGCCGGTCATGCCGACGTTGGCGATGTGGGTGCCCTGTTCGACATGCTGGCCGCGCTTCACGTCGATGCGGCTCAGGTGGGCGTACACCGTCTCGCGGTCGTTGCTGTGGCGGATCTTCACGACATTGCCATAGCCGTTCTGCCAGCCGGCGAAATCGACCACGCCGTCGCCGACGCTGCGCACCGAGGTGCCGGTCGGCGCGCCGTAGTCCACGCCCAGGTGGGCGCGCCAGCTCTGCAGGATCGGGTGGAAGCGCATCGAGAAGCCGGAGGTCACGCGCGAGAACTCCAGCGGGCTGGCGAGGAACGCGCGGCGCTTGCTCTGGCCGTCGAAGCCGAAGTAGCCGCCCTTGCCGGACGGGTCCTTGAACCACACGGCCGAGTAGCTGCGGCCGTTGTTGACGAACTCGGCGGCCAGCACGCGGCCGGCGGCCTGGTTCCAGGTGATCACCTCGCCGTCGGCGGTCAGCGCCTCGTAGACGACGCTGAAGCTGTCGTTCTTGCGCAGTTCGCGGTGGAAGTCGATGTCGGTCGAGAAGATCTCGGCCATCTGCACGGCCACCGGGTCGGGGATGCGCGACTCGTCGGTGGCGGCGAACAGCGAGCTGCGGATCGTGCCGCTGCCCAGCCGCACCYGCGCCGCGAGCGCCGCCTGCTCCACCCGGGACTCGAAGCGGCCGTCGACGCGCTTCACGCTGAGCCGCGAGAAATGGGTCGCCCATTGCGCCGGATCGGCGGCCGGAAAGCGGGCCACCAGTTCATCGAGCTGGCCCGATGCGTCGCTGCGCACCCGCACCATCTTGCCGGCACGCCCTTCGAGCAGCAGGCGGGCCGTCTTGTCGCTGCGCAGGAACGCGGCGGCCGCGACATCGGTCACGTTGACGCGGCGCAGCAGGCTGTCGGCGGTGTCGGCGTTGCGGGTCAGGTCGCTGCGGTAGAGCGACAAGTCGTGGCTGGCCAGCACCTCCAGCTGCGATCCGACATCCTCGGGGGTGACGCTTTCCGTCACCACGCGGCGCGGCAGGTCGGATGCATCGGGGGCCATCGGCGCGATGGCGAAGGCGGTGACGCCCGCGCCCATCAGCAGCGCGACCACGGTACCGGCGAGCGTGCGCGGGTGGCGATGGACGAAACGCTGGGTGGTGGTGCCGGCCGAGGCCAGCGCGTGATCGAGAGAATCCAACGAGTTCACTGCTGTGAAGGGCGGTGAGGCCCTGTCTGCAAGCACACCGCCATCGGACGCCGCGCTCTGGGTCTGTCTTGCTGCCTGCAGGCGTCCACTAGAATCGCGGTCGCTTGCGGGCCCCTGTGTCTGGAGGGGGCCGGCACCCGGAAGCGGCGCAGTATAGCCACCGACTTCCGCGCCAATGTTTCCGGCACTATTCCCGGAATAACCCCACGAGTTCGTTCTGCAACCGGCCCCGAAAACCATGTCCGCCCAGCCGCCTTTTCCGATCACCGACCGCACGCGCGAGGCGCTGGCGGTGTCATTGAGGGGCTGTGACGAGCTGTTACCCGAAGGCGAGTGGCTGAACAAGCTCGCACGCTCTGAAGCAAYCGGCGTGCCACTGCGCATCAAGCTCGGGCTGGACCCGACCGCGCCGGACATCCACATCGGCCACACCGTGGTGCTGAACAAGATGCGCCAGCTGCAGGACCTGGGCCACACGGTGATCTTCCTGATCGGCGACTTCACGTCGATGATCGGCGACCCGTCCGGGCGCAACAACACCCGCCCGCCGCTGACCCGCGAGCAGATCGAGGCCAACGCGCAGACCTACTACCGCCAGGCCGCGCTGGTGCTGGACGAGAGCCGCACCGAGATCCGCTACAACTCCGAATGGAGCGACCCGCTGGGCGCGCGCGGCATGATCCAGCTGGCATCGCGCTACACGGTGGCCCGCATGATGGAGCGCGACGATTTCACGAAGCGCTTCAAGGCCGGCACGCCGATCAGCGTGCACGAGTTCCTGTACCCGCTGATGCAGGGCTACGACTCGGTCGCGCTGAAGAGCGACCTCGAGCTCGGCGGCACGGATCAAAAGTTCAACCTGCTGGTGGGCCGCGCGCTGCAGAGCGAGTACGGCCAGGAGCCGCAGTGCATCCTGACGATGCCGCTGCTCGAGGGGCTGGACGGCGTCGACAAGATGTCGAAGAGCAAGAACAACTACATCGGCATCACCGATGCGCCGAACGACATGTTCGCGAAGATCCTGTCGATCAGCGACACGATGATGTGGAAGTACTTCACGCTGCTGAGCTTCCGCCCCGAGGCCGAGGTCGCGGCGCTGAAGGCCGAGGTCGACGGCGGGCGCAACCCGAAGGATGCGAAGGTGCTGCTCGCCAAGGAGATCACCACCCGCTTCCACAGCGCGGCGGCGGCCGACGCGGCCGAGGCCGATTTCAACAACCGCGCGAAGGGCGGCATCCCCGACGTGATCGACGAGATCGCGCTGGCGGGTGCGCCGCTGGGCATCACCGCGCTGCTGAAGCAGGCGGGGCTCGCGCCGTCCACCAGCGAGGCCGGCCGGCTGATCGAAGGCTCGGGCGTGCGCGTCGACGGCGACGTCGTCAGCGACAAGGGCCTGAAGCTCAACGCCGGCACCTACGTCGTGCAGGTCGGCAAGCGCAAGTTCGCGCGCGTCACGCTGGGCTGATCGCGATGCGGCGGCGCAGCGTTCTCGTCGGGGGGCTGGCAGGCGGGTTCGCTGTCGGGTTCGCAGCGGGCGCGCAGGCCGCGCCGTCCGAGGCCGAGCGCGCGCGCATCGAACGCCTGATCGCCTGGGTCGGCGCGCAGAAGGACCTGAAGTTCATCCGCAACGGCAGTGCCTATTCGCCGGCCGATGCGGCGAAGTTCCTGCGCGGCAAGTTCGACAAGATGGGCGAGCACGTCACCACCGCCCGGCAGTTCATCGACGAGATCGCGAGCCGCTCCAGCACCAGCGGCCAGCCCTACCTGATCCGTTTCGCCGACGGCCGCAGCGTGAGCGCGGCGCAGTTCCTCGGCGACGAACTCCAGCGCATGGACCGCTGATGGGCGCACTGATGGGTGTCGAGGCCCTGCTGCGCCTGTCGGTGCTCGCGGCGCTCGCCACCATCGCGCTGAAGACGGGGGCCTGGTGGGTCACCGGCTCGGTCGGCCTGCTGTCGGACGCGATGGAGTCGCTGGTCAACCTGGTGTCGGCGCTGTTCGCGCTGCTGATGGTGAACATCGCGCGCCGGCCGGCCGACGAAGACCATCCGTCGGGCCACACGAAGGCCGAGTACTTCTCCAGCGGCTTCGAGGGCATGCTGATCGCCGCCGCCGCGGTGAGCATCGTCTGGGCCGCGGTGCTGCGTTTCGCGCACCCGCAGCCGCTCGAGTCGCTCGGCTGGGGCCTGACGCTGTCGGTCGCCAGCTCGGCGATCAACGGCCTGCTGGCCTGGCGGATGATGGCCGGCGCGCGGCAGCACCGCTCGATCGTGCTGGAGGCCGATGCGCGCCACCTGATGACCGACGTGTGGACCTCGGCCGGGGTCATCGCGGGCCTGGTGCTGGTCCAGCTGACCGGCTGGCTGTGGCTGGATCCGGTGCTGGCCATCGGCGTCGCGCTGAACATCCTGCGCGAAGGCGCGCAGCTGGCGTGGCGCTCGGTCGAGGGGCTGATGGACAGCGCCGTCGAGCCGGAGATCCGCGAGCAGATCGATCGCACGCTCGCGCAGTTCGGTCACCACCCGATCCGCTTCGACCACGTCGTCACGCGGCGCGCCGGGCAGCGGCGCTTCATCGACCTGCACATGCACGTGCCGGCCGACTGGACGCTCGGGCGCGCGGCGGCATTGCGGGCCGACGTCGAGCAGGCGCTGATGGGCGACGTGCCGGGGCTGCGGGTCTCGATCCAGCTGCTGCCGACGAACGTCGAGACGCAGTCCACGGACGCTGCAGTCGCATGAGCTCCCGATGATCTCCATCACGCAGCGGGTGTCGCAGGCGCGCGTCGAGGTGGCGGGCGAGGTCATCGGCGCGATCGACGCCGGCCTGCTGGTGCTGGTCTGCGCCGAGCCGGGCGACACGCCGGCGATCGCCGACAAGCTGGTCGCGAAGCTGCTGAAGCTGCGCATCTTCGGCGACGAGCAGGGCAAGATGAACCGCAGCGTCACCGACATCGGCGGCGGCCTGCTGATCGTCAGCCAGTTCACGCTGGCAGCGGACGTGTCGGGCGGCAACCGGCCCAGCTTCACCGCGGCGGCGCCGCCGGCGCTGGGCCGCGAGCTCTATGAGCGGGTGCTCGCCACCGCGAGGTCACAGCACCCGAACGTCGCCAGCGGCGAGTTCGGGGCGGACATGAA
>NZ_JBFUGN010000023.1:0-20140 GCF_056402895.1 Rhizobacter sp. P3_B12
CGGTGTTCGAATCGAGGAACACCGAGCGGATCGCGGTGCCCTCGGCGCGCAGCTCGGCGATCAGCGGCAGCAGGTGCGGGAGCGAGCCGGCGCTGCGCACGTCGACGGCGATCGCGACGCGGCGCATCGAGCGCTCGTGCTCGAGCCGCAGGAAATCGCGCAGCAGCTCGGGCGGCAGGTTGTCGACGCAGAAGAAGCCGGCGTCTTCGAGCGCATGCAGTGCGACCGACTTGCCGGAGCCGGAGATGCCGGTGACGAGCACGACCTCGTTCGGCGACACCACGGACGGCGGCGCCGGCTCGGCCGGCGCCACGGCATCGGGCGGCAGCGCGCTCATGATTTCTTGCGGCCGCGCGGTGCCGAGGGCGCCACGGCTTCGGCCGCCACCGACAGCATCTCCTGCGCATGCGCGAGGCTGGTGCCGGACATGCGCTCGCCGCCCAGCATGCGGGCGATCTCGGCGACGCGCACCTCGCCGGCGACGGCGTGGATGTCGCTGTGCGTGCTGCCGGCCTCGGTGCGCTTCGAGACGACGAAATGGTGGTCGGCGCAGGCGGCGACCTGCGGCAGGTGAGTGACGGCCAGCACCTGGCGGTCGCGGCCCAGCTGCTTCATCAGCCGGCCGACGGTGTCGGCCACCGCGCCGCCGACGCCGGAATCGATCTCGTCGAAGATCAGCGTGCCGGCGGCATCGCTGCCTTGCGCAAGCTGGCTGGTCGTCACCGCGATCGCGAGCGCGATGCGCGACAGCTCGCCGCCCGACGCCACCTTGCCCATCGGCCGCGGCGTGCTGCCGGCGTGGCCGGCGACGAGGAACTCGGCCGATTCGAGACCGAAGGATTGCGGCGCGTCCTGCGCGGTCAGTGCGACGTCGAAGCGGCCGCCGGCCATGCCGAGTTGCTGCATCGCCTGCGTGACGGCGGCGGCCAGCTTCGGGGCAGCCGCCTTGCGCGTGGCGGAGACGCGCTTCGCCTCGGCGTTGAACGCGGCATGCGCCTGCGCGAGCGCCGATTCGAGCGCATCGAGGTCGGTGGCGGCGTCGAGCGCGCGCAGTTCATCCTTCCACTGGTCGAGCAGCGCCGGCAGCTCGGCCGGGGCGCGGCGGTAGCGGCGCGCGAGGCTGACCCAGGCCGACAGGCGATCGTCGAGCTCCTGCAGGCGCTCGGGTTCGAGCTCGGTGTGGTGCAGGTARCCGCTGAGCGTGTGCGCCGCATCCTGCAGCTGCGCCTGCGCGCTCTGCAGCACCTCGGCCACCGCGGCGAGGCGGGCGTCGAACTCGGCGACGTTGCCGAGCGCGTCGGCGGCGCCGCTGGTCAGCGATTCGGCGTTGACATCGGCCTCGCTCAGCGCGTCGAGCGCGCTGCGGGCGGCGTCCATCAGCGCCTGCGAGTTCGACAGCCGCTGGTGGTCGGCATTCAGCGTCTCCCACTCGTCGGCTTCCGGGCCGAGCTTGTCGAGCTCGCCGATCTGCCAGGCCAGGCGTTCGCGCTCGCGCTCCAGGTCGGCCTGCTGGCTGCGGGCGGTGTCGAGCGCATCGCCGGCCGCTTTCCAGCGCGACCACACGGCGCCGAGCGGCGCGACATCGACGCCGGCGTACGCATCGAGCAGCGCACGCACCGATGCGCTGCGCGTGAGGCTCTGCCAGGCGTGCTGGCCGTGGATGTCGACCAGGTGATCGGCCGCCTCGCGCAGCTGCGCGACGGTGGCCGGGCTGCCGTTGACCCAGGCGCGGCTCTTGCCCTGCGCATCGATGACGCGGCGCAGCAACAGCGTGTCGGCGTTGTCGAAGCCGGCATCGTCGAGCCAGGCGGCGAGGCTCGCGGGCGCGTCGAACTCGGCGGTGATGTCGGCGCGGGCCGCGCCTTCGCGCACCACACCGGCATCGCCGCGGCTGCCGAGCGCGAGCTGCAGCGCATCGATCAGGATCGACTTGCCAGCACCGGTCTCGCCGGTCAGCACCGAGAAGCCGCCGGCCAGTTCGACCTCGAGCGAGGTCACGATGACGAAGTCGCGCAGCGCGAGGCGTTTCAGCATGGTGTGTTCAGAGTCCGGCGTTCCAGTGGAGCTTGCCGCGAAGGGTGGCGTAGTAGCTCCAGCCGCGCGGGTGCAGGAAGCGCACCTGGTGCGCCGAGCGGCGCACGATGATGCGGTCGCCGTGCAGCAGGCTCGCGAGGCTTTGCATGTCGAAACTGACGCTCGCATCGCGGCCGGCGACGATCTCGATGCAGATCTCGCCGATGTCGGGCAGCACGATCGGGCGGTTGGAGAGGTCGTGCGGCGCGATCGGCACCAGCACCCAGCCGGCGATGCCCGGGTGCAGGATCGGGCCGCCGGCCGACAGCGCGTAGGCGGTGGAGCCGGTGGGCGAGCCGACGATCAGGCCGTCGGCGCGGTGGTTGGCGACGAATTCGTCGCCGATGTCGATCTTGAGCTGCACCATGCTGGCGGTGGCGCCGCGGCTGACGACCACGTCGTTCATCGCGATGCCTTCGAAGATCACGCGGCCGTCGCGCCAGACGCCGCCTTCGAGCATGGTGCGGCGTTCTTCTTCGTAGTCGCCGGCGATCATCGGGGCGAGGGCTTCCTCGAACTGGTCGATCGGCAGGTCGGTGATGAAGCCCAGGCGGCCCTGGTTGATGCCCACCAGCGGCAGGTTGAAGCGGGCGAGCTGGCGGGCGATGCCGAGCATGGTGCCGTCGCCGCCGACGACGACGGCCAGGTCGCAGTGCTGGCCGAGCTGCTCGGGCGTGAGCGCCGGGTAGTCGGTCATGCCGGTGTTGTGCGCCGTCTCGGCTTCGAGCGAGACCTCGAGGCCTTGCCGGCCCAGAAATTGCGCAATGTCCTGCAGCACCCCGCGCATTCCGAGGGCCTGGTACTTTCCCACCAGTGCTGCGTGTCGAAAACGGGTCGGCATGCGCGGGATTACACCACAGGGCCCCCTGGGAACCGGGGCAGGAAAGGGCCTCGCGCCTACAATGAACCATGCTGGACGAGCGAGCCAAAACACTGCTGAAAGCGCTGGTCGAACGCTACATCGCCGACGGACAACCGGTGGGGTCGCGCACGCTGTCGCGCGCCTCCGGGCTGGACCTGTCGCCGGCCACCATCCGCAACGTGATGGCCGACCTGGAGGATCTGGGGCTGATCGCGAGCCCCCACACCAGCGCGGGGCGCATCCCGACGGCGCGTGGTTACCGGTTGTTCGTCGACACGATGCTGACTGCGCAACCGCTCGACCTGGCGCGTGCGACGCCCGCGATGGAGCAGCCGCAGCTGCATCCCGACCAACCGCAGCGCGTGATCGCGAACGCGGCGCAGCTGCTGTCCAGCCTGTCGAGCTTCGTCGGCGTGGTGACGGCGCCGCGCAAGGCGAGCGTGTTCCACCACATCGAGTTCCTGCGGCTGTCGGAGCGGCGGGTGCTGGTGATCCTGGTGGCGCCCGACGGTGACGTGCAGAACCGGGTGATCTTCACCGCGCAGGACTACACGCAGAGCCAGCTGATCGAGGCCAGCAACTACCTGACGGCGCAGTACGCGGGCCTGACGATCGAGGAGGTGCGCGAGCGGCTGAAGAGCGAGGTCGATGCGCTGCGCGGCGAGATCGCGGCGCTGATGCAGGCGGCGGTGCAGGCCGGCAGCGAGGCGATGGCCGACAGCCAGGAGCAGGTGGTGATCTCCGGCGAGCGCAACCTGCTGACGGTGCAGGATTTCAGCAGCGACATGGGCTCGCTGCGCAAGCTGTTCGACCTGTTCGAGCAGAAGACGCAGCTGATGCGGCTGCTCGACGTGAGCAGCCGCGCCGAGGGCGTGCGCATCTACATCGGCGGCGAGAGCATGGTGGTGCCGTTCGAGGAGCTCTCGGTGGTGTCGGCGCCGTACGAGGTGAATGGGCAGGTGGTGGGCACGTTGGGTGTGATCGGGCCGACGCGGATGGCGTACGACCGGATGATCCAGATCGTCGACATCACGTCGCGGCTGGTGAGCAACGCGCTGAGCCAGAAGTAGCCGGAAACAGGTCCGTTCGGCTGCCTGGTGCCGCGTGGTGGGCACCTACAATCGGCGCTCCTCTCCCGAGGGGCCGTTAGCTCAGTTGGTCAGAGCAGAGGACTCATAATCCTTTGGTCGTTGGTTCAAGTCCAACACGGCCTACCAATACGATCAAGGACTTAGCGTTGTTTGCTAGGAGCCCCGATCTTCCGGCGTAGCCGCAGCGTAACCAAAGAACGCATCCAACCGCAGGGCCGCGCCTTGCAACGCTTCCGGCGCTACGTGCGCATACCGCTCGACCATTGCGCCGGTTTTCCAGCCGCCGAGCCGCTGTAGCTCATGGGTTGGCGTTCCAGCCTGTCGATGCCATGTAGCGAAGGTGTGCCGCAAGTCGTGCCATCGGAAGTCCTGGATGTCGGCCCGTTGGAGCGCCGACTTCCACGCCTTCGTGTTGACCTGGCCGATTGGCTGTCCGCGAAAGGTGAACACCCTGGTGGGGTGCCGGCCAACCTGCTTGCGGATCACGGCCAGTGCCATCTCATTCAGCGGTGCGGAGTGCGGCTTGCCATTCTTGTGCTTGCTGCCGGGAATCCAGGCATGGTGCCGCCCAAGATCAACGAACTGCCACTCCAGCCCCATCACGTTGCCTTGGCGAAGGCCGGTCGCCACGGCGAAGGTGGCCATGTCAGCCAGGTGCTCGGGTAGCTGTTGAAGAAGGCATTCGAACTCAGCTTGCGTCAGTGAACGGACTCGGCCCTCGGCCTCTTTGAACAGCTTGAACTTCGGCACTCGTTCAATCCATTCCCACTCATCACATGCCCGCCGCAGGATGGCGCGCATCAAAGCGAGATAGCGATTCACCGTGCCTGGGGCGACATCCCGTTCGCGCGCGAACTTGATGCGATCGATCAGCGTTCGATCAATGTCGTCGAGTTGCTTGCCTCCCAGGTATGGATCGAGCCAGCGAAGCTTCGCCTTGTCTCCTTCGTGGGTGGCCTTGTGCTTCGTTTCCAGAAGCCACCGCACGACCGCTTCTTCCCACGTGTGTCGAGGCTTTACCCCGAGCCGGTCCTGCTCCCATCGGGCTGCGGCGAGTTGGTCGTGGACCTGCTGCGCCTGCCGTTTGTCGGTAGTCCCAGTGCTTTGCTGTAGAGGCTTCGATTCACCGCGGATGGGCGGCAACTTGACCCACCAAAATGGCGAATCCTTTCGTCTGTAGAGCGACATTCAGTTTTCTCCTGAAGATCGACCACGGACACGCGCGCAGTGGATTGTGTCACCAGGTGCTCGATGAGCAGGCGCTCGACGAAGACCCAGGAGCGTCCTACCTTGCAGGCCGGCACGGAGCCGGCACGTGCCATTCGTTGAAGCGTCTTCGGGTGAACCTTGAACAGCTGTGCGGCTTCCGCGAGGTCGAGAGTTGTCAAATGGTGTGCTCGGTGTCTTCGTTAGGCGCGCGGCGACCGGGATGCAATGACTCGGTCGGAGATCCAGCGATTCACGTCGGCCTCGCGCCACGCGACAGCGCGTCCCGCCAAGGTGAACGACGCAGGAAAACTCCCCTGTTTGACCAGGACGTAAAGAGTGGTGTTGCCGAGTCCGGTGCGCGCGAGAACTTCAGGCTTTCGGATGAGGCGGTCTTGTGCGGTGGCGAGGTAGTGTTGATTGTTCTTGCTCATGCTTTGGTGCTCGTTGTGGAATTTGAGGGGTGTGGTTGCCCATCCGCCGGACTGGCGGTCGGGTTCATTCATCGATGGCGACGAGGTTGCCGAAATCGTCGATCAGCGCGTAGAGGTAGACACGGCGGCCGCAGAGGGTGGTGGAGACGCGCCATGCGTCAGCGCGGCAGGACCCGCCGCACGCGCGCATGCGAAACCATGAGCTGTCGTGCAACTTGCCGAAGTCAGAGGTGGGTCCGAAGTAGATCCGGTCGAGATCGTCTTCCCAGTGCGACAGGTGTCCGGCGACGCGCGAGCCGACGATTGGCGCGCGACGGCGCCGGCTCGTGGGTGCGCGATGCGCAAGGGGTCTGGTGGTCGACTTGCTAGGCGAGGTGCTGTGATGGGTTTCCATGCGGCGATCCTGG
The DNA here is from genome assembly GCF_056402895.1 of Rhizobacter sp. P3_B12. Classification (NCBI taxonomy): domain Bacteria; kingdom Pseudomonadati; phylum Pseudomonadota; class Betaproteobacteria; order Burkholderiales; family Sphaerotilaceae; genus Rhizobacter; species Rhizobacter sp. P3_B12. The sequence continues at coordinate 6,074 of NZ_JBFUGN010000023.1, forward strand.
TTCGATGCTCAGCGGCCGAGCTGGCGCGCCAGCTGCTGGCGTTGGAAGTCGAGGGAGTCGGCTCGCTCGATGAATGCGTTGCGCCAGGCGCTCCAAGGCGTGTCGCGGCAGCCGGGCGACATCAGGTTCACCCAGGTGACGGGCTGCACGCCTGCGAGTACCGGCCACGGCGTGGTGGACGCGGGCAGCAGCTGTGCGCGCTCGGTAGCCAGCGCCATCAGGTCGGCTTGCTTGATCGCCTTGGCATGCGTGGCGTTGGCGACGTTGAGCGCGAAGCCGTTGCGGATGACGCGGGCGAAGCGATCCTCCAGCGTGTGCCATGTGGCGCCCACCTCGTCCTTCACGGGTGAGGCGAGGTCGTTGACGAAGGCTTCGTGGGCGTCGTGCATTAGCGCGGCTAACTGACCGTGCACGTCGAGGTTGAACTCGCGCTCGGCGATCTTGCAGACGAGCAGCGAGTGCTCTGCGACGCTGTACGGGCGGCAGGTGGCGCCGGTGAAGCGGTTGATGAGGCTGAGGTGGTGCGCGATCGTGCGCAGGTTGATGCAGCCGGGTTGGGGATGCAGCAGCGACACCTCATTGCCTGTGGCAGTGGTGATCCAGGTCATGGGAATCTCAGAGTGAGGTCGCGCGCCTCGCGCGCGACGGATGTGATTGCCGCCTATCCGTGCAATCCAGGAAAGCTCATGCGATTTGCGTCAGGCCCGCACCAACCGCCCGCGGCCCGCGCGAGCGCGACTTGAGCCTGTCGATGCACTTTGGCGCTGGGATGGCTGCAGCGGAGATCTGAAGCTGGATCCGGCGATCAAGGCGACCTACCGGCACGTGTGCGGCGTCGAGATGTCGGCCGACGCGGTGGCGATCGACACGGGCGGGCACTTCACGCACCAGTGCTATGTCTTCGTGCGCAACCGGCCGAACCAGAATCTGTACGCCGTGAAGGGCGAGACACGGCTCGGCCGGCCGATCAAGAGCGCCAGCGTGCTGGTCGACGTGAACGAGCGCGGCAAGACGATCCGTAAGGGCGTGCGGCTGTGGCACGTCGGCACCGACACGGCGAAGGACTTGCTCTACGGCCGGCTGCAGGTCAGCCAGCCCGGGCCGGGCTACGTGCACTTCGCGCGCGAGCTGACGGCCGAGTTCTACGACCAGCTCACGGCCGAGAGCCGGATGCTCGTGAAGACCGGCCGCGGCGAGGAGCACCGCTGGCTGAAGCCGGCCGGCAAGCGCAACGAGAAGCTGGATTGCACGGTSTACGCGCTGTTCTGCGCGCAGATGCTCGGGCTGCACACGCTCAGCGACAAGCTGTGGGCGCGGCTGGAAGCCGGACTGGAGCCAGACCTGTTCGCCGGCGGCGGTGCGCCCGCGCCGAATCCGGGGAGCGATCCGCCAGTGCATACGTCTGCACAACCAAGCGCGGTGGCCGCGGCGCCGCCTCCGCCAGCGCCGCCACCTACAGCTCGACCACCAACCGTCCGTCCCATCGGCCCGAACTCTTTCATCGTCAGCGATTCTTGGAGCAGCCGCCTGTGAGCCAACCGACCTTCCAGCACCAGCAGCAACCCCGTCCCGATGCCCACGAGATCAAGGCCGACGCCGCCACGCAGTGGGTGTTCGACATGACCGAGATCCTGCGCGATGACCTGGCGTTCCAGGAACCGTGGGCAAGTGCCATCGCGCACGAGATCGTGCAGGGCATGCGCGCGCGGTTTGGCGGTGACGATGTCTACGTGCCGGCGCCGGACAAGTCGGCGCGCGATGAGCGCGTGCGGGAGATGTTCAACGGCAGGAACATCAAGCAGCTGATGCAGCTGTTCGGACTAGCGCGGTCTACGGTTTACCGGATCGTTGGTCAGCGAGGGCAGTAGCGTCCGCTGAACACGTGTCAGGGTTCGCATTTCTAAGTGACCTGTTTAGGCTATCGCATGTTCGGCCGGAACAATGGCCTACCACACCGCCGGGATCTCGGCCCCTCTTGTCTCAAAGAGGCAGGTCCAGGCAACGCAGCAAAGCACCAAGTGCTACTGGCGTCCGACGGTGCCGGCCTCAACTCCCCGATCATTGCCACATCGGCCGAGCAAGTCCGCCATCCTGACGAGTTCCGGGACCGAGGCCGCCTTCATCTTGCGCATGACCTGACCGCGATGGAGCTTTACGGTAGCTTCGGTGACATTGACTCTTTCGGCAATCTGCTTGTTCAGCAGCCCAGCGGTGACGAGTGCCATGACTTGGCGCTCGCGTTCTGTGAGCAGAGCGTGTCTTGAACGCAGTGCCGCGATGCGCTCGACGTCACCACGCCTTTGGGTCGTCAGCTTGATGGCGCGATTGACCGCATCCAGCAGATCCTGCTCGCGCACCGGCTTGGTGAGGACATCGACCGCGCCTGCCTTCATTGCTCGCACGGCCATCTCTACGTCGACGTGGCCACTGATGAGTACGACCGACTGCGCAGCGCCGCTTCGCGCCAGCGCCTCTTGGAATTCAAGACCGCTTTGCCCGGGCAGCCGGATGTCGAGCACGATGCAGGACGGTCCGTGGGGTGGCTCGGCGGCCAGGAAGGCTTGCACGGAGCCATAGGTTCTAGTCAGGAGCCCAACCGATTCGAAGAGGCCGCGCAGCGCCTCGCACACGCTGGTGTCATCATCGATCACGACGACGGTCGCCGGCTGGTCGTCCGGACGCTTAATCATCGAGCCGCTCCCGCAGCCAGGGGAACGGTGAAGCTGAAGGTGCTGCCGCGTGGAGAATGGTTCGAGGCAGAGATCGATCCCCCATGGGCCTGGACGATGGACCGGCAGATCGACAAGCCCATGCCGATGCCTCCCGCCTTGGTGCTGAAGAAGGCTTCGAAGATCCGATCCATGTGATCCTGCTCGAGACCCGTGCCCGTGTCCTGAACGCTGACCCGGGCGAACCTGTCGGGGCCGGCCGCACTGCGGATCGTCAGTTGCCCACCTATCCGTACTCCAACCCCGTCGGGCTCGGTCATCGCCTCCACGCTGTTCATCACTAGATTCAGCAGCACCTGCTGCAGCTGCGTGCGATCGCCGAGCACGATCGGGGCCTCAGGTCCGGCCTGGAAACTCGCATCGATGCCGCGGCGCCGAAACTCGCCGTTCAACACCAGCAGCACCTCCCGGATCGCTTCGTGCAGATCGGTCGGCATCATCCGCGTGGGTTCCTTGCGCGCCAATGCGCGAATGCTTGCGACGATCTCCCCGGCGCGATGCCCGTCCCGGACAACGCGTTCGGCGGCCTGCCGCGCGCGAACCGCGTCGAACTGCTTCTCATCGAGCCAGCGCAGGCAGGTCCCCGCGTTGGTGACGATCGCCATCAGCGGCTGGTTGACCTCGTGCGCGATCGAAACCGCCAATTCGCCCAAGGTGGTAACTCGCGAGACCCGGGCAAGCTCACTCTGGCTGCGGCGCAGTTCTTCTTCGGCGCGCTTGCGGTCTTCGATCTCGATGAGCGCGCCGTACCATTTCACGACAGCGCCGTGGGCGTCCAGTAGCGGGCACTGCCGCAAGGTGAACCATCGGTACTCGCCGTCCGCACGCAGAATGCGCGCGTCGACTTCCTCGCCGCGCTTGCTGGAACGTACGCGATCCCAGATGCTGCGCATGGCCTCAAGATCGTCCGGGTGGAAGATGCGGTAGAAGCCTTCGCCCATCACGTCTTCGAATAGAAGACCGCAGAAGTCGAGCAGGTTCTTGCTCCAGAAGTCGACCTCGCCATCTGCCGTGGCCGACCATGCCATCGCGGGAATCGTGTCGATGATCAACTTGAGCCGGTGCTCGCTCGCCTTGAGTGCATCCTCGGCGCGCTGCAGTTCTTCGAACTCCACGTTCGCGCCGACCCAGCGCACCACGCCGTTCGCATCGGTGATCTTCTGGCCGGCGAAATAGAACCAGCGGTACTCCCCATCGAATCGCCGAATGCGTCCCTTCAAGCCCAACTGGTCCTTCGTCGCGAGGCAGTCCTTCCATATGTCCACCATGCCTTCTACATCGTCGGGGTGGTAGAAGTCGAGGAAGCCCCACTCGAGGATCTGTTCGGGTTCGACGCCGACATAGGCGGCCCACTGTCGGTTCACGAATTCCGCCGAGCCATCCGGTCGGGCCACCCATGCGAGCACCGGAAGCGAGTCGATGATGAGGCGAAGGTTCTGCTCGCTGGCGAGAAGTGCCGACCTGGCTTCCTCCAGGGCGTTCTCGGCGCGCTTGCGGTCTTCGATGTCCAGCACGACGCCGTACCACTTCACGACCTTGCCCTGCGAGTTCAGCAGGGGGTTCTGCCGCAGCGTGCACCATCGGTAGTGGCCATCGGCACGCCGGAGCCTGCCTTCGACTTCCCGCGAGCGCTTCGATGCCATGATTTCCTGCCAGGTGGACAGCAGTGCGGCCACGTCCTCCGGATGAAAGATGCGATAGAAGCCAAGCCCGAGGATTTCGTCGGCAGGCAGCCCGACGAAGTCCACGAAATGCTGGTTGCAAAAATCCAGCATGCCGTCCGAAGTCGCCGACCATGCGATGGCCGGGATGGTGTTGATGATGAGGTTGAGCCGCCATTCGCTTTCTGCGAGCGCCTCGCCCGTGGGCTTCTCGACGCGTGTATCAGCAGGCGGCCTGCGGTCAGTGAGCTCGCGGACCTCGCGGCACGCGAGGCTCGCCTGGGTCGCCGCGATTTTCAGGCGCAGCGACTCGAGACGTTGTGGAAACCCCGCTCGCCGGGAGCCTGTCACCAGCACGCCCATGCCGGCGATGTCGCCCATCGCGACGGCCACGACGGATAGCACGTCGCTGCCGAGCGACAGGGTTGATGGCCCGAGCTGCGGGTTGTCTGCAAGCCATTCATCGACCGAACGCCGGATGGTTTCGGGATCGTGCGCGGTTGCGGGCGTCTTGCCGGTGCGCAGGAAGATGTGCACCGTCTCGCTGAAGCGCAGTCCGGCGAAGTCCAGGTCCAGCATGTCGACCAACGTCTCCAGGACGTCTTCGACGATGGAGGTCGGGTCAAGTCCCTGCCACGTCGCAGGCAGGTGGGTCAGGTGCTCGATGTCGTCGTGGCACCGCTGCAGCTGCTGCTCTTCGGCGGCCGCACGGGACGGCGATGTGATGTGGGCGTGTGCACTCATGGCTCGACTGCGAGCGATGAGCATACCGCGCCGAAGGTGGGCATGAACCTCGACCAAGGTCGAGGAGCCTGCGACTTTCCGCGAGGGCAGGACGACCAACGGCCAATCCCGCGACCCCCGATCGTGGATTCTCGGCAGAGACGCTCGCGATTCGGGCCCGGGCAACGACCTCCAGTCAGCGATCGTCGATCAAAGGAGGATTGAGTGCGTGCAGCGCAGGGGAATAGGCTTCAGTGCCCGGACCAATGACCCTCTACGACGCGAGGCACGCATGCACCTATCGATCAACGAACATCTTCCGGATCTCTTGGGAGATCGGAAGCACGTCTTCTTCGAGCGCGAAGTGCCCCGTGTCGAGAAAGCGCAGTCGCGCGCTGGGAATGTCCCGAAGATAGGCGTGCGCACCCGCAGGAAGAAAGATCGGGTCGTTCCTGCCCCACACGATGAGCGTCTTCAGCGGGCGTGTTCGCATGAAGGCTTGCCAGTGCGGGTAGTCGATGACATTGCTGAAGTAGTCCGACATCAGGCCGATCTGGATTCTCTGGGCGTCGGGGTTCTCGAGGAGCCGTGCGTCCAGAGTCCATCCGGTGGGGTCGATGGACGCGAAGTCCCGGCTGCCGGTCCGGTACATGAACATCGTGAAGTCACGGGACACGAGCTGCTCGACCTGCCGGCGCCCTTCCGGGCTGAGGCCCTTCGCACGGGCGCGCATGCCGTCGAGCTGGTCCGTTGCAATGCCTTCGACATACGCGTTGGCGTTCTGGATGATCAGACCCTCGACCGCCGCCGGATTCTTCACGGCCATGCGAAAGCCCACGGGGCCGCCGAAGTCCTGCAGGTAAAGGGTGTAGCGCTGCAATCCAATCTGGGAGGCGAACGCAGCCATCACGTTGGCCAGGTTGTCGAACGTGGGCGTGAACGTCTCGGCAGAAGGGGCCTCGCTGAAGCCGGCGCCCGGGTAGTCGGGTGCCACCAGATGGAAGTCGTTCGAAAGCAGCGGAATCAGCTCCCGGTACATGTGCGAGGAAGAAGGAAAGCCGTGCAGCAGCAGCAGCGTCGGCTTGCGAGGGTCGCCCGCTTCGCGATAGAAGATCCGGATTCCTTTCACGACGGCCGTCCGGTACTGCACGCGCGACGTCTGCGGCGACTCGCCGGCCGATGCGGCGCGACCGGTCTGGCTGACGGCGCACGCGCCGAGGCAGCAGCTCAGGACGGCGGCAGCGAGTGCTCGCCAAAGAAGGTTCGAATGCATGGTTCGCAGCTTTCAGAGTTCGAGATGGCACATCGAACCGAGCCTATCCCGAGGCCATGCGCCATGCGCCCTTCCTGCGGCCTGTATGCAGATGGCCCGAGGGCGTAGGGCGCGCGCGCTACTGACTTCCGAGGCATTGAGATTTCACCGCAGTTAACTCGCGCTGGTTGCATCGGAAGACGACCATGCAGAAACCACATGAATGGAGCATTGCGATGTCTTCGAATACACCCACGGTGATAGAGCTGGCCCACAACGATCCCGTCATCGAGGCGGGGCTGCGCTACATCCTCGGCGCATGGCCCGAATTCGAGTTGCGGTCTGCGACCGATCTGGATTGCCCTGACCGGGTGCGCAGCGCGCCTGCCGACGTGTTCATCCTCGACCACGAAAGTGGTGTCCTTAGGGCAGCGAGCCTCCAGGCCGATTGCCGGCAGGGTGCCAAGCTGATGGTTGTCGCCATGAGGGGCCAGGAGCTCGAGGTGCGAAGCGCGCTGGAAGCAGGCATTCGCGGCTACGTGGTGGTCGGCTGCTCGGCGGACGAGATCGTGAGCGCCGCCCGGGCCGTGGCGTCCGGGCGTCGGTATCTGTGCAGCGCTGCGACGCTTCGCATGGTCGACAGCCTGTCGCGGCCGTCCCTGACCGTGCGAGAGGGTGAGGTGCTGGCGTTGGTTCGCCGTGGCCACAACAACAAGGAGGTGGCCCGATCGCTGGGGATCTCTGTGGGGACGGTCAAGGCACACATGCGCGGGCTTCTGTCGAAGCTTGGCGCGCGATGCAGAACCGAAGCGCTCTGGATCGCGTCGCAGCAGGGATTGGCCCCGCGTCCGTCGCACGCAGCATCCGCTCAACCCTCGGTGGCCGCCCGGATGCCGGCCACCGACATGAACAAGTTCCAAGGTGCACTCGAATGTTCGCGCGCGACCGTCTGAGCTGGAGGGATTCCCCCCAGGCGCGCGCTTTGCATCGACTCTGCCTGCTGCTGCTGTGCTCGGCTTACATCCAGGGCGGCCTGGAGAAGGCCCTGGATTTCGACGATGCCATCGCGGAGATGACCGCATTCGGCTTGAGGCCTGCGTGGTTGCTCGTGGTGGCGGCCATCGCTATCGAGCTGGCGGGTTCCGTACTGGTGCTTATCGGCCGCGGGCGCAGCGTAGGCGCGTTGCTGCTCGCAGCCTTTACGCTGGTCACGACGCTCATCGCGAATCGGTTCTGGGAGGCACAGGGCGTGCCACGCACGATGTTGACGCACGCCTTCTTCGAGCACCTCGGGCTGGCCGGTGCGCTCGTGCTTGTCGCCTGGAGCGACCGCCTCGAGCGCGACGCCGGTTTTCGTCAGAGTCCGAGGGCACTCAGGCCAGCGTGATCGTCTGGCCGCCGGCCGAGCGGCCAGAAGAACTTGCGGTCCGATTCCGCGATGGGGAGGTCGTTGATGCAGGCATACCGGTGGGCCATCAGGCCCGCCTCATTGAATTCCCAGTTCTCGTTGCCATAGCTGCGATACCAGTTCATCGAGTCGTCATGCCATTCGTAGGCGAAGCGCACGGCGATCCGATTGGCGTTGAACGCCCAGAGTTCCTTGATCAATCGGTACTCGAACTCGCGCTGCCATTTCCGTTGCAGCAGGGCCTGCGCGGCCGATCGCCCGGTCGCGAATTCCGAGCGATTCCGCCAACGGGTGTCCTCGCTGTAGGCCAGCGCCACGCGTGCCGGATCTCGTGTGTTCCAGCCATCTTCGGCCAAGCGGATCTTCTGGATCGCGGTGTCGCGCGAAAACGGAGGAAGTGGGGGACGTGTTTCCATGGAGGACACCTTGGTGTTGAAGTTAGAGTGGCTCCATCGTCGCCAGTCATTGGGACGCAGGCATCCGGCTGCGGGCTGGATGAACGCTGCACCTAAAGTCGGGGAGGAACCTGGATTCCTCGCATGGCGTGGGATGCTGCGCGCCTGCATCGTCATCGTGTTGTGCTGCCCCGCCGCCTGGGCCCTGCCGGCGCAATACGGCATCACGCAGCTGTATCACACCCGGTGGACCGCTCAGGATGGCGTGCCGACAGGCATCGAGGCCCTTGCCCAGACCCGCGATGGCTTTCTATGGTTGGGTACCTCCGGTGGACTGTTCCGCTTCGATGGCGTGCAGTTCGAGCGCTTCTCAGGCGCTGGTGGTGTCCCGCTCCTATCGCAGGACATTACCGGGTTGCATGTGGCCGCGGATGGCGGTCTGTGGATCGGGCATCACCTTGGCGGCGTGAGCCATCTGCTCGAAGGTCGCCTGGTCAACTACGGGCAGGCCCAGGGACTGCCGAGATCGTCCGTGGCGGGCATGGCGAAGGCAGGGGACGGCACCCTGTGGGCCGGGACGACCCGTGGGTTGTTTCGACTCGATGGTGGACGGTGGCAGCCGGCGAATGCCTCCTGGAAGGTTCCCGCGGATCCGGTGGACGAGATCCTCCTGGATCGCGATCGCACGCTGTGGATCATGAGCAATGAGCAGATCTTCTACCTTCGAGATGGAGCGAACCGGTTCGAGAAACTACCCGTCGCGGTGCCTCGCAGCAATTCCCAGACGCTGCTCCTCCATCCTGGCGGGGCAGCCATGGTGTGCACGTCCGAACGCGTGCGCACGCTGACATTGACCACGCCGCCCGTGTCCGGTGCCGTCGTCCCTGCATGGGCTGACCAGGGCATCGCGAACAGTGCGGATGCCCGGTGTGCCTTCGACCGCGAAGGCCACCTGTGGGTCGGAGGCGCCAAGGGTGCTGCGCGAGGTGAGGGAGCCGGATTCGTGCCCCTCACCGGTGAATCCGTCTCCCGGATACTCGAGGATCGCGAAGGGAACATGTGGTTCGCCACGCGCGGCGGACTCGACCGATTTCGCGCACCGGCGTTCCTGAAACTGCCGTTGGATGCGGGATCCAACGAGTTCTGGCTGGCACCCGCCGGTCAAGGCGGCGCATGGATCGGCACCGCCCTCGGGAACATTTTCCGTTCGCAGCGCGCCTCGCCGGAGCCGATCGGCTTCGGACATCTGGCCGGAACGGGACTCGCCGCCCTCTACAGCGACCCGTCGGGCACGCTGTGGGCGGCCGGGGGCGATTCGCTCTGGAAGCTTCGAGCCGATCGACGCTGGCAGCGGCTGGCGCATCGCGGAGCGCGCGCCTCTTCTTCCTTCAACTACGCCGGCATCCAGGCTATGACGCAGGACGCACAGGGTGCGATGTGGGTGTCCGTGCTTCGGGTCGGCGTCTATCGTGTGGTCGGCGAGGCGTGGACCTTGTGGGGAGGGCGCACGGACATGCCCACCCACAACGTGTCGGCCTTGTTCACCGACGCGCGGGGTCGCGTCTGGTTCGGCTATGACGACGGGGCGGTCACCGTCCTCGACGGCGATCGGCTCGCGGTGGTGCTGCCCGCGAGGGAATCTCCATCGCACCTGGCCCTAGGGTCAGTGGAGACGTTCGCGCAGCAGGCCGATGACCTCTGGATCGGGGCCGAAAGGGGCCTGTGGCGACTGACCGGCGACGCGATCCATCCTGTGACGGGACCGCGCGGTGCGTTCATCGGGGTCAAGGGCATCGTGCCCGGCCCGACAGGTGACCTGTGGGTGAGCACGGCGGACGGCATGGTTCACATCGCGGCCGAGGAACTGCAGCAGGCGTTTCACCGCCCTGAGCATCGCGTCCGACATGATCTGCTGGATTACCTGGACGGGCTGCCAGGAGTGCCCGAGACGGCGATGGGCAACGGCGGTCGTCTCTGGATCGCCACCGCGAACGGCGTGGTCTGGACCGACCCGACGCGCATGCCGCACAACACCATTGCGCCCACGGTGATCGTCAAGTCGATCACGGCGGACGGCCTCGCCCATGCATTCGATGCGGGCGACGCGACGCAGTTGCCGGTGCATACGCACGACCTGAAGATTGCCTACACCGCGCCGAGCCTCACGATGCCCGAGCGCGTGAGGTTCAGGTATCGCCTTGGCGACGAGCATGCCGAATGGCAGGACGCCGGCACCCACCGCGAGGCCAGCTTCAGGGACCTTGCGCCCGGCCGCTATCGATTCCAGGTGATCGCTGCCAACAATGACGGCTTGTGGAATGAATCCGGCGCGAGCGTGTCGTTCGTCATTCCTCCCACTTTCGTGCAAACGGGCTGGTTCATCGCGTTGTGTGCGGCTACGGCTGCGGCTGCCGTGTGCCTGCTGTTCTCATGGAGACTGCGCGCGGTCAAGGCACRCTTGCGGCTGCGCTGGGAGGTGCGGACGGTCGAGCGGGAGCGCATCGCCCGAGAACTCCATGACACCTTCCTGCAGGCCGTGCAGGGCCTGGTGATCCGGTTCCACGCGGCGATGGAACAGATTCCGCCGCACGAGCGCTCCCGGGACCTGATGCGCAACGCGCTTGATCTGGCCGACGAAGTGATCGCGGACGGACGGGATGCGGTGACGGACCTGCGGGGGGTGACAGGCACCTCGACGGATTTTGCCGATGGCCTGCAATTGGTAGGTGAGCGCTGGTCCGCAGACACAGGCGTTTCGTTTGCAATGCACATCGACGGTACGGCCCGCGAACTCGATCCGGTCTGCGTGCCGGAACTGCAGCGCATCGCCACCGAGGCCCTGAGCAATGCGTTCCGGCATGCGGCGGCCTCAGGCGTCCAGCTCGGCGTAGCCTTCGCATCGAGGCAGCTCAGGCTGCGAATCTCGGACAACGGCTGCGGCTTCGATCCGAAGCAGTTGCACGCCGGGCGCTGGGGCCTCGTCGGGATGCGAGAACGGGCGAATCGCCTGAGCGGGCGCCTGGGCGTCCACTCTGATGCACGTGGCACCACAGTCTCTCTGGAGGTCCCGGCCGGGATCGCCTACCGGCGCAGTCGCCGCGGGTGGCACAGATGGCCCGTCAGGGATCGATGATCCCGCGCCGCAGAGCGATCATGACCGCGTGCGTGCGGTCGCGCGCGGAGAGCTTGCTCATGATGCTTTTCATGTGGGACTTGACCGTGTCCTCGGTGACACGGAGCTCGCCGGCGACCCGCCGGTTCGAGTTGCCGGACGCGACCTGCTTTAACACGTCGAGTTCACGCACTGACAGTGGGTCATCGGTCAGATGCGCAGCCAACTCCGCGGCCACCTCGCAAGGAATCCAACGCTCGCCGGCATGGACGGATCGGATCGCGGCGAGAAGCTCGTTACGGATCATGCTCTTGAGCAGGTAGCCGCTGGCACCCGCTTGCAGCGAGCGGCGTGCCTGCGTATCGCCCCGGTAGGTCGTCAGCATCACGATGCGCGCGTCGGACCACTGTGCACGGATCGCCACCGTGGCGGCGACACCGTCGACTTCCGGCATCTGCAGGTCCATCAAGGTGACGTGGGGGCGGTGCTCAGCAAAGCGTTCGATCGCCTCGCGGCCGTTGCTCGCTTCGGCGACCACCCGCAGGCCGGGCTCCCTCTCGATCACGGCAGCGATGCCCTCGCGCATCAGGGGGTGATCGTCAACGACGAGCACCTTGATCGGCTGGCTCGTCTGGCCCACGGCGTGCATCGTGTGTCTCACTGGAGTCGAACGGTGGCGACGAGTTTACACACGGGGTCGGTGTGGCACCTGGGCCAAAGGGAGAGGACGCGGCGGCCCCACGGGTCGTGGCGGCAACGCGCGACAAGAGGCCCAATGGGTCGGCCCTCAACCCCGACATCCGGAGGATTCACCATGTCGAATCAAATCAATCAGCGCCCGGATCGGCGCGAGTTCCTGCAAGCGGCATCCCTGTTGGGCCTGACCGCGCTGGCCGGTCCGGTGGCCGCGCTGTCGCGCGACACGCGCGTCGCGCCGGATCTGGTTCTGTACAACGGACGCATCAGCACGCTGGACCCCGCACGACCCGACGCCAGCGCCGTGGCCATCAAGGACGGCATGGTGCTGGCGGTCGGCAGTGACGCCGAGCTGGTTCCCCTCGCCGATGCGCAGACCCGCGTCGTCGATGTCGAGCGGCGCCGTGTGATCCCCGGCCTGACCGACTCGCACACGCACGTGATTCGCGGCGGTCTCAACTACAACATGGAGCTGCGGTGGGATGGCGTGCGCAGCCTGCATGCGGCGCTCGAGATGCTGAAAGCCCAGGCGCGCGTGACGCCACCACCCCAGTGGGTGCGCGTCGTCGGCGGCTGGAACGACACCCAGTTCGTCGAGAAGCGCCTGCCGACGCTGAAGGAGATCAATGACGCGGCGCCCGACACGCCCGTCTTCGTGCTCAATCTCTACAACCAGGCCTTCCTGAACCGCGCCGCGCTGCGTGCGGTGGGCTACACGCGCGACACGCCACAACCGCCGGGCGCCATCATCGAACGCGACCACAAGGGCGAGCCCACCGGCCTGCTGCTGGCCGAGCCCAACGCCTTCTTGCTCTACAACACGCTGGCCAAGGGCCCGAAGCTGGACTTCGACGACCAGGTGAACTCCACGCTGCATTTCATGCGCGAGGAGAACCGGCTCGGGGTCACGTCGGTGGGCGATGCCGGTGGTGGCTTCCAGAACTACCCGGACGACTACGAGGTCATCGACAAGCTGGCCAGGGAGGGGCGGCTGACACTGCGCTTCGCCTACAACCTGTTCCCGCAGAAGGCGAAGGCGGAGCTCGACGACTTCCGGCGCTGGATCGCGACGGGCAAGCCCGGTGACGGCAGTGACATGTACCGCCTCAACGGCGCTGGCGAGATGCTGGCCTTCTCGGCCGCCGACTTCGAGGACCTGCTCGTGCCGCGGCCCGAGATGCCGACGACGATGGACGCCGACCTGGAGGGCGTGGTGCGTTTCCTCGCCGGCAACGGCTGGCCCTGGCGCATGCATGCCACGTACAACCAGACGGTCTCGCGCGCGCTCGACGTCTTCGAGAAGGTGCACCGCGACCTGCCCATCGACAAGCTGGGGTGGTTCTTCGACCACTGCGAGACGGTCACGCCGCAGAACCTGGAGCGCATCAGGAAGCTGGGTGGCGGCGTCGCGGTGCAGAACCGGATGTCGATGCAGGGCGAAGCCTTCATCCGCCGCTATGGCGTGTCGGCGGCTGCCGAGACGCCTCCGGTGAAACGCATGATCGAGATGGGCTTGCCGGTCACGCTGGGCACCGATGCGACGCGCGTCAACAGCTACAACCCCTGGCAGGCGCTCTACTGGCTCGTGTCGGGTCGCAGCATCGGCGGCAYGGTGCTCTACCCGGAAGAGCGCCGCCTGGATCGGCTGGCCGCGCTAGGGCTGATGACGGCCAACGGCGCCTGGTTCTCGCGCGACAGCGGCAGGAAGGGCGTGCTCAAGCCCGGGGCGCTGGGCGACGTGGCGGTGCTCGACCGCGACTACTTCGCCGTGCCCGAGGACCAGATCCAGGACATCGTGTCGGTGCTGACAGTCGTGGCAGGCAAGGTGGTGCACGGCGCGCAGCGCTTCATGGCGCTGGCCCCGCCGCTCCCGCCAGCGTCGCCCAGCTGGTCGCCGGTGCGAACCTTCGGCGGCTACCAGGCACGCAAGTTCACGCTGGGGGAGAGCGACCGGCGCTACCAGTACGCCGCGGCATGCGCGTGCCGTTCGGGTTGCGGGCTGCATGCGCATGACCACCTGAAGGCGGCCGGCACTCAGGTGCCGGCGGCTGACGCGCCCGCCTTCTGGGGGGCGCTCGGGTGCAGCTGTTA
>NZ_JBFUGN010000024.1:0-19905 GCF_056402895.1 Rhizobacter sp. P3_B12
GTACAGCTCGGGGAAGCGCAGGTCGTAGCAGATGCTCAGGCCCACGCGCAGCCCGTCGGCGTCGAAGGTCACCGGCTCGCTGCCGGCCTGCAGCACGCGGCCCTCGTCGAAGTTCTCGCGGCCGTTGTCGTAGCGGAACAGGTGCATCTTGTCGTAGCGCGCCGCGAGCGTGCCGTCGGGGGCGAACACGCAGCTCGCGTTGAGCGCGAGCTCGGGGCTGCCGGTCCGCAGCGGAAGCGTGCCGCCGATGATCCAGATCCCGTGGCTGCGCGCCGCCTCGGACAGCATCGCCTGGATCGGCCCGTCGCCCGGCGCCTCGGCCAGCGCGAGCTTGTCGCGGTCGCTGTGGCCCATCAGGCAGAAGTACTCCGGCAGCCCGACCAGCCGGGCACCGGCCGCGGCCGCCTGCGCGATGAGCCGGCGGGCATGGTCCAGGTTCTCGTCGACGCGCGGCGTCGAGACCGTTTGAAGTGCGGCGATCAGCATCGGGGTTTCCCTGAAGAATGTGGCCTTCCTCACGCCGTGAAGGCCGGAACGCCACAGCTTACGTCGGACTCCGGGCCTGCGCCCGTCACAGGAATAGCAGCTGGGGCAGAATCCGACCGCCTTCCTTGACACGGGCAGCAACGTCTCATGGCTCTCGAGTCTTCCACCCTCGGCGCGCCGGCCTCCCATGCCGCGACGGCCGCACCCGCGACGCCCGGCCCGGCACTCGCCGAGCACAGCCGCTTCGTGCAGCGGATCCGCCGCCGCTTTGGCGCCGAGCTGTCGCTGCTGGCGCCCGGCCTGCCGACCCGCGAGCCGATCGAGGCGCTGATCGACGCGCTGCTGGCCACCGAGCGCACGCTGCCGAGCGCGCTGCGCGTCGCCCGCCACCTGGTGCTGGAACGCCTGGCCGTGCTCGACATCGAGCAGGGCGCGGCGATGGAGGACATCACCCGAGCGATGACCGAGCTGGCCGAGACCACGCTCGACCGCGCGATCGCGCAGGCGCAGCACGAGCAGGACCAGCGCTACGGCGCGCCGCTGAACGCCGACGGCCGGCGCATCGACTTCTGGGTCGTCGGCATGGGCAAGCTGGGGGCGCGCGAGCTGAACGTCTCGTCCGACATCGACCTGGTCTACGTCTATGAAGAAGACGGCGAGACCACCGGGCCGCAGCAGGTCACCGCGCACGAATACTTCTCGCAGCTCGCGCGCGGCCTGTACGCGCTGATCGGCGACACCACCGACGACGGTTTCGTGTTCCGCGTCGACCTCGCGCTGCGGCCGAACGGCAACTCCGGCCCGCCGGTCGTCAGCCTCGCGATGCTCGAGGAGTACTTCCTGGTGCAGGGCCGCGAGTGGGAGCGCTTCGCGTGGCTGAAGAGCCGCGTCGTCGCACCGCGCGAGAGCGTGCGCAACGGCCGCGCGCTCGCGCTGCGCTCCACCGTGACCAGCTTCGTCTACCGCCGCTACCTCGACTACGGCGTGTTCGAGGGGCTGCGCCAGTTGCACCGCAAGGTGCGCGACGAGGCGCAGCGCCGCGCCGCCGGCCGGCCGGAGCGCGCGAACGACGTGAAGCTGTCGCGTGGTGGCATCCGCGAGATCGAGTTCATCGTGCAGCTGCTGCTGGTGGTGCGCGGCGGGCAGTTCCCCGAGATCCGTACCCGCTCGACGCTGAAGGCGCTGGCCAAGCTGACCGCCGGCGGCCTGATGAAGCCGGCCAGCGCCGACCGGCTGGCCGAGGCCTACACCTTCCTGCGCCGCATCGAGCACCGCATCCAGTTCCTCGACGACCAGCAGACGCACCTGCTGCCGACCGCCGACGAAGACCTGAACTGGATCGCGCGCAGCATGGGCCTGCACTGCGGCAAGGTCTCGTGCGAGCTGCTCGAGCTGCTGGGCGCGGCGCGCGAGATGGTCGCGCTCGAGTTCGACGCGCTGCTGCACGAAGGCCAGGCGCCCGGCGCCTGCCCGCCCGGCAAGAAGGCCGGCAGCTGCAAGACCTGCGGCCCGCCGCCGCAGCCGGTCGACAGCGAGGAATTCATCGAGAAGCTGCCACCGGAGATCGCCAGCCGCGTGCGCAGCTGGTGCGGCCAGCCGAAGATCCGCGCGCTGCGCGATGACAGCAAGGTGCGGCTGGCGCGCCTGATCACGCGCACGGTCGAGGCCGTCGGCGACCGGCGCTGCACGATGGACGCCGCGGCGCGCTTCGTCGACTGGGTCGAGCCGCTGCTGCGCCGCGAGAGCTACCTCGCGCTGCTGGTCGAGCGGCCCGAGGTGCACAACCGGCTGCTGCGCCTGCTCGGCCTGGCGCGCTGGCCGATGCGCTACCTGATGCAGCACCCGGGCGTGATCGACGAGCTGGCCGACGAGCGCCTGCTGCACGGCCGCTTCGACGCCACCGAGTTCATCGCCGACCTGGAGGCCCGCCACGAGGCCTGGGAGCGCTCCGGCCAGGCCGACGAAGAATCGCTGCTCGACACGCTGCGCCGCGCCCACCATGCCGAGGTGTTCCGCACGCTGGTGCGCGACGTCGAAGGCCACATCACGGTGGAGCAGGTGGCCGACGACCTGTCGGCGCTGGCCGATGCCACGCTGCAGTGCGCGCTGAACTGGGCCTGGGGCCACCTGAAGCTGCGGCATCGGCCGGCGCCGCGCTTCGCGGTGATCGCCTACGGCAAGCTGGGCGGCAAGGAGCTCGGCTACGGCAGCGACCTCGACGTGGTGTTCCTCTACGACGACAGCGACGAGCCCGATACCGACCGCGCCGCCGAGGTCTATGCCGCCTTCGTGCGCAAGCTGATCACCTGGCTCACGCTGCGCACCGCGGCCGGCGAGCTGTTCGACATCGACACCGCGCTGCGGCCGAACGGCAGCTCGGGCCTGCTCGTCACCTCGCTCGCCTCGTTCGAGAACTACCAGCGCGGCCGCGGCAGCAACACCGCGTGGACCTGGGAGCACCAGGCCGTGACGCGGGCGCGCTTCTGCGCCGGCGACGCCGAACTGGCGCCGCGCTTCGAGGCGGTGCGCCGCGCGGTGCTGTGCGCGCCGCGCGACCCCGCCGCGCTGCGCACCGAGGTGCAGGCGATGCGCGAGAAGGTGCGCAGCGCCCATCCGGTGCGCGGCGCGTTGTTCGATGTCAAGCACAGCGCGGGCGGCATGATGGACGCCGAGTTCGCGGTGCAGACGCTGGTGCTGGCGCATGGTGCGGCGCATCCCGAGCTGCTCGACAACGTCGGCAACATCGCGCTGCTGCAGCGCGCCGAGGTCTGCGGGCTGCTGCCAGCCGGCGTCGGCAGCGCGGCGGCCGATGCCTACCGCGAGCTGCGCCGTGCGCAGCACCGGGCGCGGCTCGACGAGCAGCCGACCCAGTTCGACCCGGCGCCGCTGGCTGCGTACCGCGATGCGGTGCTCGCGCTGTGCGCCGCCGTGTTCCCCGCGTCGGCCGGCGCTTGATCACCCAAGGTCCCCGCGCATTGCGACAGCCCGGGCGGGCGTGGGGGTTGCTGTCGGCCTCGATCTTCCTCGCGACGCTCGCGGCCCAGGCGGTGCCGAAGGCGGTGCTCGACTGGCAGCCCGGGCTCGCCGCCACCGAACCGTGGCGCTGGTGGACGGCGCTGTTCGTGCACTTCAGCCTGCTGCACCTCGGCGCCAACCTGCTCGGCCTGGTGCTGGTCGCGGCGCTCGGCCTGTCGGCGCGCGTGCCGTGGCCGATGAGCGCGGCCTGGTTCGCGGCCTGGCCATTGACTCACCTCGCGCTGCTGCTGCAGCCGGCGCTGCGCCACTACGGCGGGCTGTCGGGCGTGCTGCATGCGGCGGTGGCGATCGTCGCGGTGCACCTGCTGACGGCACTGCGCGTGCCGCGCCCTCACCGCTGGATCGGCGGCGCGGTCCTCGCGGGCCTGTGCGCGAAGGTGTTCAGCGAGTCGCCGTGGCTCGGGCCGGTGCAGCACACGGCCGGCTGGGACATCGGCGTCGCCCCCATTGCGCATGCCTGCGGGCTGGTCGTCGGCGTCGCCTGCGCGCTGGCCGCCGCGGGCCTGCAGCGCCGTCCTGCCGGAACCGGATTCGATGACTGAACGAAAGAGCGCGCTCGATACGCTGGCCGTCACCTCGCTGATCGGGCTGTGCTTCCTGTGGGGGCTGAACCAGGTCGCCGCGAAGGCCGCGCTGCCGGAGGTGCCGCCGCTGCAGCAGGCGGCGCTGCGCTCGGCGGGCGGCGCGCTGCTGGTGTTCCTGTGGTCGCGCTGGCGCGGCATCCG
This sequence comes from Rhizobacter sp. P3_B12, assembly GCF_056402895.1. Classification (NCBI taxonomy): domain Bacteria; kingdom Pseudomonadati; phylum Pseudomonadota; class Betaproteobacteria; order Burkholderiales; family Sphaerotilaceae; genus Rhizobacter; species Rhizobacter sp. P3_B12. The sequence goes on from NZ_JBFUGN010000024.1 coordinate 4,248, forward strand.
GCTGTTCGAACGCGACGGCACGCTGGCCGGCGGCCTGCTTGCCGGCGCGCTGTTCGCCGCCGAGTTCGTCTGCATCTTCCTCGGGCTGCAGTTCACCAGCGCGTCGCGCATGGTGGTGTTCATCTACCTGTCGCCGTTCGTCGTCGCGCTCGGCATGCCGTTCATCGCGAAATCGGAGCGGCTGTCGGGCGTGCAGGTGGGGGGGCTGGTGGCCGCGTTCGCCGGCGTCGCGTGGGCCTTCGCCGAGGGCTTCTCGCAGCCGGCCGTCGGCGCGCAGCAGTGGATCGGCGACGCGCTCGGTGTGACGGCCGGCGTGCTGTGGGGCGCGACCACGCTGGCGATCCGCGGCACCCGGCTGTCGGGCGCCTCGGCCGAGAAGACGCTGCTGTACCAGCTCGGCGTGTCGGGCGTGCTGCTGACGCTGGTCGCGCTCGCCGGCGGGCAGCCGCTGCCGCACGCGTTGTCGCCGCTCGCCTGGGGCTCGCTCGCGTTCCAGGTGGTGGTCGTCACGTCGGCCAGCTACCTGATGTGGTTCTGGCTGGTGCGCCACTACCCCGCGACGCGGCTGGCCGCGTTCACGCTGCTGACGCCGGTGTTCGGGCTGCTGCTCGGGCTGTGGCTGCTCGGCGAGCCGATCACCGCGCGACTGGTGGTGGCGCTGGCCGGTGTCGCGATCGGGATCGCGGTGGTGAACCGGCCCGCGAAGGCCTGATCAGGCGTTCAGGCGCGGATGCGCTTCACGAGCGCCGTCGTCGAGTAGCCGTCGACGAACGGAATCGCCAGCGCCTGGCCGCCCCAGCTGCGCACGAGCCGCGTCTCTTCGAGTGTCTCCATGTCGTAGTCGCCACCCTTCACGTACAGGTCGGCCCGCACCTCGCCGAGCAGCGCCACCGGCGTCTTCTCATCGAACAGGGTCACCAGGCTGACGCTCTCCAGCGCGGCGAGCACGCAGGCGCGGTCGGTCTCGGCGTTCAGCGGCCGGTCGGGGCCCTTGCCGAGCAGGCGCGCCGACGCATCGCTGTTCAGCCCGATCACCAGGCTGCCGCCCAGTTTGCGCGCCTGCGCGAGGTAGCTGACGTGGCCGCGGTGCAGGATGTCGAACACGCCGTTCGTGAACACCAGCGGGCGCGGCAGCGCGGCCAGCCGTGCCGCGAGCTGCTCGCGCGGGCACAGCTTGTCGAGAAAGGACGCCACCCGGTCGCGCTGCAGGCCGTGGCCCATCACGCCGGCTGGGTCCCCGGCCCGCCCTTGGCGGCGGCGGTCAGCGCGGCGGTCATTTCCTTGCGGAAGCGGTTCAGCTCCTGCACGCTCGCGAAGCTGCGTTCCATCAGCAGGCTCATGTTGTGCAGGATGCGCTCGACGACCTTGGTCTCCCAGACCGCGTCGAACTGGATCTGGCGGTCCAGCCACTGCTCCAGCCACTCGGGGTTGGGCAGGCGGCTCTGGATGGTGTCGCGCGGGAACAGCTTGACGTTCACGTGCAGGTTGGTCGGGTGCAGCGCCTGCGCGGTGCGGCGGGCGCTGGCCATCAGCACGCCGACCTTCGCAAACGCGGCACGCGCCTCGTCGCCGAACTTCTGCATCGCGCGCTTCATGTAGCGCAGGTAGGCGCCGCCGTGGCGGGCCTCGTCGCGCGCGAGCGTCTCGTAGATGGCCTTGATCACCGGCTCGCTGTGCCATTCGGCGGCGCGGCGGTACCAGTGGTTCAGGCGGATCTCGCCGCAGAAGTGCAGCATCAGCGTCTCGAGCGCCGGTGCCGGGTCGAACTCGAAGCGCACCGCATGCAGCTCGTCTTCGCTCGGCACCAGGTCGGGCCGGAAGCGTCGCAGGTACTCCATCAACACCAGCGAGTGCTTCTGCTCCTCGAAGAACCAGACGCTCATGAAGGCGGAGAAATCGCTGTCATCGCGGTTGTCGCGCAGGAACATCTCGGTGGCCGGCAGCGCCGCCCACTCGGTGATCGCGTTCATCTTGATGGTCTGGGCTTGCTCTTCGCTGAGCTGGCTGCCATCGAACTGATCCCAGGGAATGTCGGTGTCCATGTTCCAGCGGACAGCCTCGAGTTGCTTGAACAGTTCGGGGTAAAGCATGGTAGGGCCTGTGGAAGTCCGGCGGCATTCTAGACGGGCCATCGTGACAGTCAGTCACATGACAGACGACATGAAGGTTATCGCGGCGCTGGTTCGCGCCAGCGCCTCAGTGCCCCCTGCAGGTCGCCGAGCGTCGCCAGCGCGGTGATGCCGGCCGGCGTGCGCCGGTGCAGCACCGGTGCCGCACCACCCACCCAGACCTCGACTTCCGGCGCGAGCTTCGTCCGCAGCTCGGCCAGGCTGTCGGTGACCTGCTGCGGGTTGGTGGCGCCGCTGAAGGCCAGCACGACGATGTCGGACCGGAACGCCCTGGCCGCCAGCACCGTGTCCCACAGCGGCGTCTGCAGCCCGAGCGAGGTGCAGTGCGCGCCGTCCACACCCAGCAGCACCTCGGCCAGCAGCAGGCCCAGCCCGTGCGGCTCGCCCGGGAAGGTGGTCAGCAGCACGTTCGGGCGTGCCTCGGCCGGCGGCGGCGGCAGCAGGTACAGCGCCTGGCGCATCACGCCGTGCAGCACCTCGGTGCAGGCGTGCTCCTGGTAAATCTCCAGCTGCCCGCGCATCCAGGCGTCGCCGACCAGCGTATTGAGGGGCACCACCACTTCCACCACGAAGCGGGCCAGGCCCAGGCTCAGCTGGGCCTGCGTCAGCAGGCGTCGCAACGCGGCCAGGTCATGGGCACGAACGAGTTCGAGGTACTGGAGCAAGGCCGGTGCGACCGGCTCGACGGGCCGGGCCGCGGCGGCGCGGCGCACCGGTTCGGGGCTGCTCTCGCTGAGCCGGCGCAACTCGTCGATCGGCATCCCGACGACCCGGCCCGGCCGGTGCCCGCCATCCATCAGCCGGCGCACGATGCGCAGCTTCTCGACCTGGTCGAGCGGATACGAGCGCTCGCCGAGCGCATCGCGCTGCGGCAGCGGAAAGCCGTAGCGGCGCTCCCAGACCCGCAAGGTGTCCTTGCTGAGCCCGGTGTCGCGTTCGACGGCGGCGATCGACAGCGTGGGGCCTTTCATCGTGGCGCGCCCGGGTTGACAAGCGGCCCGGGCAGTTCAACATTGTCCAGGGCAAACCCGGACAATGACGACAAAATTGAGCGATTCGTTGACATCGACACCCATCCTGACTTGAACGAGCCCACCTCATGAGCCACTTCCACCACTTCCGACTCCCCCGCGCCCTGGCCTGGGCCGTGCTCGCCGGCGCGCTGCTGGCACCCGTGGCCGCTTCGGCGGCCCCGGCCTGCCCGGCCTTGCTGGACCGGCAAGCGCTGCGCCTGCAGGACGAGAAGCCGCAGAACCTGTGCCAGTACGCCGGCCAGGTCGTCGTGATCGTCAACACCGCGAGCTTCTGCGGCTTCACGCCTCAATACAAGGGCCTGGAGGCGCTGTACCAGCGCTACCGCGACCGCGGGCTGGTCGTGCTGGGATTCCCCTCCAATGATTTCGGCGCGCAGGAGCCGGGCTCAAGCAAGGACATCGCCGACTTCTGCGAAAACACCTTCGGCGTGAAATTTCCGATGTTCACGAAGACCCGCGTGGCCGAGTCTGGCGGCGCGCCGGTCGATCCGCTGTACGTGGAACTGCGCAGGCGGACCGGCGCGGTGCCGAAGTGGAACTTCCACAAGTACGTGGTCTCGCGCGACGGCAACGCGGTGCAGAGCTTCGCCAGCACGGTCGAGCCGGACGACGCGGCCTTCGTGCGCGAGATCGAACGCCAGCTCGGCGCGAAGTGATGGGCCCGGCACGCCGCCTCGATGTCACCGCCACCGGCCACGCCCGGTGGCGGGTCACATCGGGACATGTTTTTTTTCGATGAATGACGGAACTCACGCGGACACTGGGCGTCTCATCCCTCCAGAGACGCGCCGGGGCGAATGCCTGCAGCACGTCTCTGGATCCGGTTCTTGCGTTGCACAGCCGGCCTGCTCCGCAGGCTGAAATCCCGAGGCGGTTCTCCTCCTCCCTCCTCCCTCCCTCCTTCGCCGCGGGGCGCTGTGCAGCGGTTTTTATTCCCGGCCAGGGCCCGCGGCCCTGGCCGCGCTGGTCGACGGTCTCAGCCGACAGGCGAGTCCACCCTCAGAGCCAGCCCTTGCGCCTGAAGTACCAGAAGGGGGCGATGACGCTGAGCGCCATCAGCACCAGCGCGTACGGGTAGCCGAGCGACCAGTCCAGCTCCGGCATCGCCTTGAAGTTCATCCCGTAGATGCTCGCGATCAGCGTCGGCGGCAGCAGCGCGACGCTCGCCACCGAGAACAGCTTGATGATCTTGTTCTGGTTGATGTTGATGAAGCCGACCGTCGCGTCCATCAGGAAGTTGATCTTGTCGAACAGGAACGCGGTGTGGCTGTCCAGCGAATCGATGTCGCGCAGGATCTGGCGCGACTCCTCGAACTGCTCGGCGTTCAGCATGCGGCTGCGCATCATGAAGCTCACCGCGCGCCGCGTGTCCATCACGTTGCGGCGGATGCGGCCGTTCAGGTCTTCCTCGCGTGCGATCGCGGCCAGCACCAGCGCGGCGTCGCTGTCGGTGATCTCCTTCTTCAGCACGCGCGCGCCGACCGCCTCCAGGCTGTCGTAGATGCCCTCGAGCGCATCGGCGCTGTACTCGGCATCGGCGTCGTAGAGCTTCAGCAGCACGTCCTTCGCGTCCTCGATCAGGGCCGGGATGCGGCGCGCCCGCAGGCGCAGCAACCGGAACACCGGCAGGTCTTCGCCGTGGATCGAGAACAGCACCTTGTTGTGCAGGATGAAGGCGACCCGCACGTTGCGCGGGGTCTCGTCGTCATCGATCAGGAAGTCGGAGCGGATGTGCAGCTCGCCGTTGTCTTCTTCGTAGAAGCGGGCCGATTCCTCCAGGTCGTCGTCGACCACGTCCTCGGGGATGGTGACGCCGAAATGCTCGGCGATCCAGCTCTTTTCCTCGGGGGTGGGCGCTTCGAGATCGACCCACACCGGCGTCACGTGGGCCAGCGTGTCGGCGCTCGCGATCTCTTCCTGAAACAGCCGGCCGTTGACCAGCGTGAACACATTCAGCATGCAAGGGCTCCGGCAGTCGTTCAGGTCAACGGCGGATTATCACATCGCTGAAAACGTCGACCTTCTCACGCCTGCCGCGCCGCGTCCAGCGGGAGCACCCGATACCAGGGTTTTGCGGGTGTCTTTAGCTTGTCACACCCCCCGGGCAGGTGCACACTGTTTTCAACGACCTCCCGGTCCACCCTCTCCTCACGCATCGCCCCATGCCGTTCACGGCGACCCCCTCCCGGCTTCCCCCCACCCCTGCGAAAGGAGATCTCATGAATTTGACGATCAGCGGACACCACCTCGAGGTGACGCCAGCACTCCGTGAGTACGTTCTCACCAAGCTGGATCGGATCACGCGCCATTTTGACCAGGTGGTGGATATCAACGTACTGCTATCCGTCGAGAAGCTGAAGGAGAAGGAACGCAGGCAAAAGGCTGAAGTCACGCTGCATGTGAAGGGAAAGGACATCTTCGTCGAGAACTGCCACGAAGACCTCTACGCTGCCATCGACCAGTTGATGGACAAGCTGGACCGGCAGGTCTGCCGCCACAAGGACAAGCTGCAGGACCACCACCATGTGGCTGCCAAGCGGATCGATGCGACCTTGTGAATCCGCCACCCGCGGTGCGATCCGCGGATGCGACCGTCGAGCGGCCTGCGGGCCGCTTTTTCTTTCGGCCGGCGCAGATTCCGGTTGGGTTTCGGCAAGGTTTCGCCCGCACTTGGTGCGTCGACCCCCTCGAACCGGGCCCTTACGTTGCTGCAATGCAGCGTCGCGTGCAGAATTTGGCCTTCGGCGGGGCCGTCCGACCTTGCGCCGTCAACCCGGTTTCTATAATTTCCCGTTAAGACTGACACGGCATACCGCTGTGGCACATCGCCGAATGAATGCCTCCATCCGAGGCCAGAAGTGACCCGCCGATGAATCGACTCGCCGCCATTCTCCCCGTGACCAACGTCCTGATCGACGTGGAGGCCACCAGCAAGAAGCGTGCGTTCGAGCATGCGGGCCTGCTGTTCGAAAACCAGCACGCCATTGCGCGTGCCACGGTCACCGACAACCTGTTCGCCCGCGAGCGCCTGGGTTCCACCGGCTTGGGCCATGGGGTCGCGATCCCGCACGGCCGCATCAAGGGCCTGAAGAATCCGCTGGCCGCCGTCGTGCGCGTGCAGCAGCCGATTCCGTTCGACGCGCCCGATGACGAGCCGGTCAGCCTGCTGATCTTCCTGCTGGTGCCCGAGGCGGCCACGCAGCGCCATCTCGAGATCCTCTCCGAGATCGCCGAGATGCTCAGCGAGCGCGAGTTGCGCGAGCGCCTGAAGAGCGAGGCCCCGGCTGCGCGCGTGCACGAGCTGATCTCCAATTGGGAACCGCTGAAGTCGGTGGCATGACCCCGTCTGCGGGCTGCGACGGGGCCGGCGCGTGAAACCGTCGGTCATCAGTGCGGAGGCGCTGTTCGAGGAGCACCGTCCGGCGCTGCGCTGGGAATGGATCGCCGGCCACGCCCACCCGGAGCGCCGCTTCGACGAGGCGGCGGTGCGCAACGCGCAATCGGCGGCCGACCTGGTCGGCTACCTGAACTACATCCACCCGTACCGCGTGCAGATCGTCGGCCGCCGCGAGGTCGCCTACCTGCAGGATGCATCGCCCGAGGACCAGGAGCGCCGCATCCAGCGCATCGTGACGCTGGAGCCGCCGGTGGTGATCGTTGCCGACAAGCAGGTGCCGCCGAACCGGCTGGTGGCGCTGTGCGACCGCGCCGACATCCCGCTGTTCGTCACCGACGAATCGGCAGGCCATGTGATCGACGTGGTGCGCGGCTACCTGAGCCAGCTGTTTGCCGAGCGCACGACGCGGCACGGCGTGTTCATGGACATCCTGGGTGTCGGCGTGCTGCTGACGGGTGAATCGGGCCTGGGCAAGAGCGAGCTGGGCCTGGAGCTGATCTCGCGCGGGCACGGGTTGGTGGCCGACGATGCGGTCGACCTGTTCCGCATTTCGCAGACGGCGCTGGAAGGGCGGTGTCCGGAGCTGCTGATGAACCTGCTGGAGGTGCGTGGCATCGGCCTGTTGGACATCAAGGCGATCTTCGGCGAGACCGCGGTGCGCCGGAAGATGCGGCTGAAGCTGATCGTGCACCTGGTGCGCAAGGAGACGCTGGACCGCGACTTCGAGCGCCTGCCCTATGAGCCGCTGAACGAGGACATCCTCAACGTGCCGGTGCGCAAGGTGGTGATTGCGGTGGATGCGGGGCGCAACCTGGCGGTGCTGGTCGAGGCGGCGGTGCGCAACACGATCCTGCAGTTGCGTGGCATCGATACGTATCGCGAGTTCATCGAGAGGCATCAGCGGGCGATGCAGAACCCAGAACTTGAGTGAGATCGCCCTGCCCGGGCGGGGGGGCCGGGTCTCGCCCCGGCGGGCGAGTCACTTTCATTTGTCTTGCCAAATGAAAGTAACCAAAGCAAAGGCGCTTCAATACAACACCATACGGTTCGTTCTGYCCCGCTGCGGACAACACKGCCACTTCGGCTGGRGCTCCACGTTCATTGGGATTGTTGGCCGTTCTTCTCCACCCAGCTCGCTGCGCATCGCCGGGATGACGCAGTGGCTGCGGCGACCGCCGGTGCAAGACGATGCGACGCGAAGCGAGCGAGTCGGGGGGAGCGGGAGAGCAACAATCCCAATGAACGTGGATGTGCAGCCGAAGYGGCCGTGTTGTCCGCAGCCAGACTGAACGAACCGTATGGTTTTCAAAGCCCTTTGCTTTGGTTACTTTCATTTGGGCTCAAATGAAAGTGACTCGCCCGCCGGGGCGAGACCCGGCAGCAGCCTCACGCAGTGAACACCCCCCCGGGCAGGAAAGATCTACTTCTTGTTCTCGCAGTGCTTCTTGGTGCAAACCGCGTACAGGGCCAGCGCATGGTCCTGCAACTCGAACCCCCGCGTGTGCGCGATGTTCTTCTGCCGCTTCTCGATCTCGGCGTCGTAGAACTCCTCGACCTTGCCGCAGTCCAGGCACACCAGGTGGTCGTGGTGCTTGCCCTCGTTGAGCTCGAACACCGCCTTGCCCGACTCGAAATGGTTGCGCGACAGGATGCCGGCCTGCTCGAACTGCATCAGCACGCGGTACACCGTCGCCAACCCGATGTCGGCCCCTTCGAGCAGCAGGGCCTTGTAGACATCCTCGGCGGTCATGTGCCGCTGCGTGGTGTTCTGGAACACATCGAGGATCTTGATGCGCGGCAGCGTGGCCTTCAGGCCGCTGCTCTTGAGTTCGTCGGCATTGGACATGGCAAATCTCGGTGGCGCTGCAAGGGCAGGGCGGCCGGAGCCACCCGCTAGAATCGCCGAATCATATCGAGGTTGATGCCCGCTTCCCGGCGCGCACGCACATCACCATGCGTTCTTTCCCGTTCCTGGCGCTGGCCGCCGCTGGCGCCGCGCTGTCTGCAGGCTCGCTCACCGGCTGCAGCTCCCTGCAATCCTCCGACAACTTCCTGGGCGTCATCACCCCCTACCGCGTCGAGGTCGTGCAGGGCAACGTGCTGACCAAGGAGCAGGTGGCGCTGGTGAAGCCGGGCCTGACCCGCGCCCAGGTGCGCGACGTGCTCGGCTCGCCGCTGCTGACCGACACCTTCCACGCGAACCGCTGGGACTACGTCTTCACGATCAAGCGCCAGGGCGCCGAGCCGCAACAGCGCAGCGTCGTCGTGCTGTTCGACGGCGACAAGATGGCCAGCATCAACGCGCCCGAACTGCCAGGCGAACGCGAGTTCGTGCAATCGATCGACACCTTCAAGACCTCGCGCAACGCACCGCCGCTCGCGCTCACCGACGAGCAGCTGAAGGCGCTGCCGGTGCCGCCGAAGCCGCCCGAGCCCGCCGCATCGGCACCCGAGGGCCCGATCCGCAGCTACCCGCCGCTCGAGCGTTCATGAGCGCCAGTCCCTTGCGCATTGCCGTTGCAGGCGCGAGCGGCCGCATGGGCCGCATGCTGATCGAGGCCGTCACGGCGGCCGACGACGTCGTGCTGGCCGGTGCGCTCGATCGCGCCGGCACCCCGGCCCTCGGCCACGACGCCACCGCCTGGCTCGGCCGCACCAGCGGCGTCACCATCACCGACGACCTGCGCGCCGGCCTCGCGAACGCCCAGCTGCTGATCGACTTCACCCGCCCCGAAGGCACGCTCGCCCACCTGGCGGTGTGCCGCGAGCTGGGCGTCAAGGCGGTGATCGGCACCACCGGTTTCAGTGACGACCAGAAGGCCGCGATCGCCGACCACGCCAAGCACCTCGCGATCATGATGTCGCCGAACATGAGCGTCGGCGTCAACGTCGCGTTCAAGCTGCTCGACCTGGCCGCCCGCGCGCTGAACGAGGGCTACGACATCGAGGTCATCGAGGCCCACCACCGCCACAAGGTCGATGCACCGAGCGGCACCGCGCTGGCGATGGGCGAGGTGGTGGCCAAGGCGCTGGGCCGCAACCTGAAGGATTGCGCGGTCTACGGCCGCGAAGGCGTCACCGGCGAGCGCGATCCGTCGACGATCGGCTTCGCGACGGTGCGCGGCGGCGACATCGTCGGCGACCACACCGTGCTGTTCGCCGGCACCGGCGAGCGCATCGAGATCACGCACAAGAGCTCCAGCCGCGTCACCTACGCGCAGGGCAGCCTGCGGGCGGCCCGCTTCCTCGCGTCGCGATCGAGCGGGCTGTTCTCGATGAACGACGTGCTGGGCCTCTGAACACCGCATGACGAGCATCGAACACTTCTGGCTGCAGGGCGACCTGATCACGCGCAGCGTCGCGGCGCTGCTGTTGCTGATGTCGGTCAGCGCCTGGGTGCTGATCTTCTGGAAGGGCTGGCTGCTGCGCCGCGCGCGGCTCGACATCGCCCGCGCGGTGCCGGCGTTCTGGGCCGCGCCCACGCTCGATGGCGGCCGCGAGCAGCTGGCCGCATTCGACCGCGAAGCCGTGCTGCGCCCGCTGCTCGATGCCGCGATCGCCACGCCGCCGGCCGGCACGCTCGAAGGCCTCGGCCGGCTCGAATCGCAGCTCACGCGCCGCCTGCGCGACGCACTGCACGCGGTGCTCGCGCAGCTGCAGTTCGGCCAGGTGCTGCTCGCATCGATCGGCAGCACCGCGCCGTTCATCGGGCTGTTCGGCACGGTCTGGGGCATCTACCACGCGTTGCTGAGCATCTCGGCGGGCGGCTCGATCACGATCGAGAAGGTGTCGGGCCCGGTCGGCGAGGCGCTGGTGATGACGGCCGCGGGCCTGGCGGTCGCGATCCCCGCGGTGCTGGCCTACAACGTGTTCGGCAAGCGCGTCGGCGCGTGCGAGGCCGAGCTCGAAGGCTTCGCGCACGACCTGCGCGAGATGATGATCGACCACAGCCGCGACGCTGTTGTGGCCGTTGCAGCCGCGCAGGCCTGAGCGGAGGACAGGCCATGGCCTTCGGTCGCCTCGAACGCACGGCCGGGCCGACACCGATGAGCGACATCAACATGACGCCGCTGATCGACGTGATGCTGGTGCTGCTGGTGATCTTCATGATCACCGCACCGCTGATGAGCAGCAGCCTCAAGCTCGACCTGCCGCGCGCCGAGGCCGCGACGCCGAACGAGGCGCCGGATTTCATCGCGGTCGCGATCGACGCGCAGGGCCAGTTGTTCGTCGGCGACAAGCCGGTCGATGCCGTCGCCTTCGCCGACCAGGTGGCCCAGGCGGCGCAGAAGAACCCTGCGACCGAGGTGCAGCTGCGCGCCGACCGCACGGTGCCGTATGGCCGTGTCGCCGAGCTGATCGGCGCCGTGCAGAAGGCCGGGCTGAACCGCATCGGCTTCGTCGCGGAACCGAAGCCGTAGCCCGGATGCCAATCCGGGGATGGTTCGTCACATCACGGCCGCACCCGGATTGGCATCCGGGCTACGAATGACGCGGCCACCGCTTGCGGATCTGCCGCCTGCGTCAGCGCACTGACCACCGCGATCGAATCGACGCCGGTGGCCGCCACCTGCGGCGCGCGTTCCAGGCTGATGCCGCCGATCGCGACCACCGGATGTTCCGGCTTCAGCCACGACACCCACTGTGCCAGCCGCTCCACCCCCACCGGCTCGTAGGCCATCGCCTTCAGTGTCGTCGGGTAGACCGGCCCGATCGCGATGTACGACGGCCGCAGCGCTTGCGCGCGGCACATCTCCAACGGCGTGTGCGAGCTGACGCCCAGGCGCAGCCCCCCTGCCTGGATCGCACCGAGATCGGCCGTGGCGATGTCCTCCTGGCCGAGGTGCAGGCCGTAGGCGCCCAGGTCGAGCGCCTCGCGCCAGTGGTCGTTGATGAAGAGCTGCGCGCCCGGCACCTCGCGCGCCGCACGCACCGCCGCGCGCAACTGCGCCGCCAGCTCGGCGGGCGGCAGGCTGCCGGCCTTCAGGCGCAGCTGCAGCGTGCGCACCCCCATCGCGAGCGCGCGCTCGACCCAGTCGGCATCGGGCAGCACCGCGTAGAAGCCGAGCGGGCCGCTCAACGGCGCGAAGGCCGCGGCCGGCGCGGCTGCGTCATCGGCCCAGCGGAAGTCGGGCAGGTGGGTGCTGTCGGGCCGTGCCGCCGCGTTCGTGTTCGGGCGGCCCGGGCCGACCTCGATCGCCTGCGCGAGACCGGCCGTCACACGCAGTTTGGCGATGCAGGCGGCATCGAACACGCTCCAGCCCTGCGCGAGCGAGCCGGCCAGCGCGGCCGAGAACACGCAGCCGCTGCCATGCGCGGAGCCGGCCAGCCGCGGTGTCGACAGCGATGCGTGCCGCGTGCCGGCGATCACCTCGTCGATGCTTCGGTCACCGTCTGCGTGCCCGCCTTTCAACACCACGGCTGCCGGGCCGTCGAGCAGGCCGAGCCGCTGCGCTTCGGGCAGGTTCGGCGTGATCACGTCGACCTCGCGCGCGAGTGCACGCAGCGCGTCGAGCCAGGCGCGTTCGTCCGCATCGTGGCTGCTGCGGCCGTTCGACGCGCCGAGCACCGGATCGAGCACGACGGGGCAGCGTCGCGCCGCGACGAACTCGTGCACCTCGCGCAGCACCTCCAGCGAGCCCAGCATGCCGAGCTTGACGGCCCCCGGCTCGCCATCGCGCAGCAGCGCCTGCAACGCGTCGCGCACCAGCGTGGCCGGGGCCGGTTGCAAGGCGCTCAGGCCGCGGCTGTCCTGCACCGTCAAGGCCGTCACGACACTGCTGCCGGCCAGGCCCATCGCCTGCCAGGTCGCGAGGTCGGCGGTGATGCCGGCGCCATGCACCGGGTCGTGCCCGGCGATCGTCAACAAGGGTCGCATGGTGAGATCTCCATCAAGCCTGGTGCCAGAACGGCATGCCGAGCGTCGGTGTCGAGGCCTGCGCCGTCTGCCGCTCGCCCATCGGCGTGGCCTCGAACGCGAGCCGCCCGGCGTCGACCGCCTGCGCGAACGCGCGCGCCATGCGCACCGGGTCGCCGGCCTGCGCGACCGCGGTGTTCAGCAGCACCGCATCGAAGCCCATCTCCATCACCTGCGCCGCATGCGACGGCCGGCCGAGCCCGGCATCGACGATCAGCACCGCATCGGGCAGCCGCGCGCGCAGCGTCTGCAGCGCATACGGGTTCTGCGGCCCCCGCCCGGTGCCGATCGGCGCGGCCCACGGCATCACCGCAGCACAGCCGGCCGCGTGCAGGCGCTGCGCGAGCACCAGGTCGTCGGTGGTGTAGGCGAGCACCWGGAAGCCATCGCGCACCAGCACGCGCGCCGCCTCCAGCGTGCCGAACGGGTCGGGCTGCAGCGTGTAGTCGTCGCCGATCACCTCGAGCTTGATCCACGGCGTGTCGAACAGCTCGCGCGCCATCTGCGCGAGCGTGATCGCCTCCTGCGCGTCGTGGCAGCCGGCGGTGTTCGGCAGCACGTGGCAGCCGAGCGCGCGCACGCGCTGCCAGAACGCGTTGCCGCCGCCGTGCTCCGGCTGCAGGCGGCGCAGGCCGACGGTCAGCACCTGCGTGCCGCTCGCCTGCACCGCCTCGGCCAGCACCTGCGGCGACGGGTAGTGCGCGGTGCCGAGCAGCAGGCGGCTGGCGAGCGGGGTGCCGGCGAGGGTCCATGACGTCATCTCAGCCTCCTGTGACCGGTGCGATCACGTCGATGCGGTCGCCGGCTTGCAGTACGTGCGACGGCCACTCCGCACGCGGCACGAACTGCCGGTTGATCGCGCACGCCATCGCGGCCTGCGGTTCGTAGCCCTGCTGCTGCAGCAGCTCGGCGAGCGTCGCCGCGGGCGTGCGCAGCAGGCGGCCATTCATCGACACCTCGGTCATCACGTCGTCTCCTGAAGCAGTTGGTCCACCAGCGCCGGTGCGCACAGGTAGCCGTGGCGGTACAGCCCGTTGAGCTGCCAGACGCCGTCGTGCCGGCGCAGTTGCGGGCAGTGGTCGTCGAGCGCCGGGCGCAGCGCCGCGTCGATGCGCAGCACCCGCGCCTCGGCGAAGGCCGGGTGCAGGCTGTACAGCGCGCTGCCCAGCTCCAGCACCGAGCGCAGGCTGGGCGGGCCGGCGTCTTCCGATTCGAGTTCGGTCGCGCCGACGACGAAGCGCTGCTTCGGCCGCGGTGCCACATAGAGCTGGTAGCGCGGGTGCATCAGCCGCACCGGCCGCTGCAGCGCGATGCCTTCGCATTCGACGCTGAGGATCTCGCCGCGCACGCCGCGCAGCCCCGGCCAGTCGGCGCGTGCGCCGAGGCCGCGCGTGTCGATCACCAGCGGCGCGCGGAACTCGCCCTGCGCGGTGCGCAGCCCGTCGGCGTGCAGCTGATGCACCGGCTCGTCCTGATGCCAGTGCACGCGAAAGCGGTCCAGCGCGCGCGCCAGCGCGACCAGCAGTTCGTCGTTGGCGATCTGCCCCTCGCCGGCCAGCAGCAGGCCGCGGTCGAAGCGGCCGGCGAGTGCCGGCTCGTGCGACGCGATGCCGGCCGCGTCGAGCACGTGGATCGCGTGCTGCTCCGCGGGGGCCAGCTTGTGCCGCAGCACCCGCTCGAAGTGGTCGAGGCTGCCGCCATCCGCGGCATGCGCCAGCACCAGCGTGCCGGCGCGGCGGAAGTACACCGGGCGCCCGCTGTCGGCCTGCAGCGCGAGCAGCCAGTCGGGCCACAGCGCCATCGCCTGCTGCGCGAGCGCATGCACCTGCGCATCAGCAACTGCCAGCTCGGCCAGCGGCGATAGCATCGCCGCGGCCACCGCACTGGCCGAGCGCGTGTCGTCGCGCCGCGCCGCATCGAACAGCCGCACCTGCCGCCCGGCGCGCGCATAGCGCCACGCGCACAGCCGGCCGGCCAGCCCCGCGCCGGCGATCAGCACATCGCTGTCGTGGGCCATCTCAGTCGCCTTTCAGAGGTAGAGCTCGCCGCCGTGCGCGCGGAACTCCTCGGCCTTGCCGTCCAGCGCCTGCCGGATCTCGATCACCGGCTTCGCCGCCGCATCGCGCTGCGCGAAGGCCCGCACCTCCTGGCTGATCTTCATCGAGCAGAACTTCGGGCCGCACATCGAGCAGAAGTGCGCGACCTTCGCGTTCTCCTTCGGCAGCGTCTCGTCGTGGTACGCCATCGCGGTGTCGGGGTCGATCGCCAGGCGGAACTGGTCCTCCCAGCGGAACTCGAAGCGCGCCTTCGAGACCGCGTTGTCCCACATCTGCGCACCGGCAAAACCCTTCGCCAGGTCGGCCGCGTGCGCGGCGATCTTGTAGGCGATCAGGCCCTGCTTCACGTCGTCGCGGTTCGGCAGGCCCAGGTGCTCCTTCGGCGTCACGTAGCACAGCATCGCGGTGCCGTACCAGCCGATGTTGGCCGCGCCCATCGCCGACGCGATGTGGTCGTAGCCGGGCGAGATGTCGGTGATCAGGGGCCCAAGCGTGTAGAACGGCGCCTCGGCGCAGGCGGCCAGCTGCTTGTCGACGTTCTCCTGCACCAGCTGCAGCGGCACGTGGCCGGGGCCTTCGATCATCACCTGCACGTCGTGCTGCCAGGCCACCTGCGTCAGCTCGCCCAGCGTGGTCAGCTCGGCGAACTGCGCCTCGTCGTTCGCATCGGCGATCGAGCCGGGACGCAGGCCGTCGCCGAGCGAGAAGCAGACGTCGTACGCCTTCATGATCTCGCAGATCTCGCCGAAGCGTTCGTACAGGAAGCTCTCGCGGTGGTGCGACAGGCACCACTTGGCCATGATCGAGCCGCCGCGCGAGACGATGCCGGTCAGCCGGTTCGCGGTGAGCGGCACGTGCGCGAGCCGCACGCCGGCATGGATGGTGAAGTAGTCGACGCCCTGCTCGGCCTGCTCGATCAGCGTGTCGCGGAACAGCTCCCAGGTGAGCTCCTCGGCGCGGCCGTTCACCTTCTCGAGCGCCTGGTAGATCGGCACCGTGCCGATGGGCACCGGCGAGTTGCGCAGGATCCACTCGCGCGTCTCGTGGATGTTCTCGCCGGTCGACAGGTCCATCACGGTATCCGCGCCCCAGCGGATCGCCCACACCAGCTTGTCCACCTCTTC